>CAMHTE010000014.1 GCA_946187975.1 uncultured Bacteroidales bacterium
ATTGCGCGGAGGAAGAGGGATTCGAACCCCCGGTACGTTGCCGTACAACAGTTTTCAAGACTGCCGCCATCGACCACTCGGCCATTCCTCCGAAAAAACGCGATGCGGCACTCCAGGCCGCAGGGCGCACCCCGCCGGACATCCTGCCGAAACGGGACTGCAAATTTATGCAAATTCCGTTTTATGAACAAATCTTTGTGTAAATTTGCGGCGTATGAATATCTCCGGTCAGGATTTGTTCAGCCGCACGGAGCTGCTGCTGGGAAAGGACGCCATGCAAAGGATGTCCGGTCTCCGCGTCATCGTATTCGGTGTCGGGGGAGTGGGCAGCTGGTGCGCTGAGGCGCTCGTGCGTTCCGGGGTCGGGCATCTGACTATTGTCGATCCGGATTTGGTCGCACAGTCGAATGTAAACCGTCAGGCCATGGCTACCACCAAAACGATAGGGCGTCCAAAAGTTGAGGCCCTCCGGGAGCGCCTGCTGGAGATTAATCCTGAGGCGGAAATCGATGCCCGGCAGGAGGCCTATAAAGCCGAAACGGCGGACCGATTCGACCTCGATTCGTACGACTGCGTAATCGATGCCGTGGACAGCCTCAGCAATAAGGCGGAACTTATATTGAACGCCGCACGCTCAAGCGCCCGCTTCTATTCTTCTATGGGTGCTGCGCTCAAACTCGACCCTACGCAGGTGCGTGTAGCGGAATTCTGGAACGTACGCGGATGCCCCCTCGGAGCGGCCTTGCGCAAACGCTTCCGCAAACACGGAACCCTGCCTGCCAAACCATTCTACTGCGTTTATGACGAAGAGGTCCTTCCAATGAAAGGAGGGATGCCCGGCCAGGCCGGAAAAGACGCCGCCGAATCAGATGCCGCCGGAATGGACGCCGGCAAGGCCCAGATAAACGGCTCCGCCATTACGGTTACCGCCGTTTTCGGGTTCACCCTCGCTTGGCTCGTAATAAACGATATAGTATGAGGAGAATCCCCCTTGCAGGGGATGCAGTGGATTCGGGGTGAAAGGTGCAGAGGGTTCGAAGTATAAAAAAGAGGTGGCCAATTCTCGGTCACCTCTTTTTTAATCTCTTCTTACCACTATTTATCGTGGTAATGGAACTGCTGGATACCGTCTCCGCCGAAGACTACTTCTTCCGCAGCCTGACGCAGTTTCACGGCTACGTCGTGCGGGATATCACAGTCGAAGTGGCGGTTGTTGCCGGCGTTCTCGAATTTGTCGCCGAACATAATCAGGTAGTCCACGCAAGCCTTCAGATACATTCCGTATCGTCCTCCGTGATAGTTATCGGACCAGAGGAGGTAGTTGTAATCCGCCGCGAAACCATGGTTGTTACGGGCGTTGGTGAAGGCCTTGCTGATAGGCGAGATCCAGTTGATGTTGGGATCGGCGGTTGCAATATCGGTGACGCCTTTCCACAGGCAGCGATCAAACCTCTGCCAACCGTCCATGGCGTTCCATTCGGAAGCGTCTATCCAGCCAGGTGCATCGGCCACGGCGAAACCAAGCCAGTTGTTCAGTTTCTTGTAGCTGAACGACCAGAGGTTCTCCAGAATGATATCGCTGTTAGGGGACTTCTCACGGACTGCGGCGGAAATATTCTTGGTATAACGCAGGTAGTCAGTGATATCGTACGTGATTGTACGGCCCTGTACTACGCCGGTGTCGCCGTAGCCAGCCACGGCATGGTAGAAACCGCCGTCCTGAAGGATAACCTTGTCGTATCCGCCTTCATTGATAGCATCCTGCGAGAAGATGACGCTCTCGAGGTGGTCCCTGAGTCCCATCGAGCCCTTGAGGTGGACGCGGACGTCGGTCTGGTGGCCTCCTGCGCGCTGGGCGACCCTGCCGATGGGAACTTCGGCTATATGGTCAAGGAACTTACCGGAAGCATGAGCAATTGCGTTAATAATGCCGCTATAAATGTCACGTTTGCTGACGTGACCAACCAGTATATATTCGGTTCTCTTGTTGGATGCTCCAACGCTGCGAGTGCGGTAATGACCGACTGCGTTAACAACGGCAACATCGATGTGGCATTTGCTGTTCCCGGAGCTGCAGCCATGCAGCCTGCTTTCATCGGCGGTCTTGTTGGAAAGGTGGGCACTGAATCCACCGCACTTCGTATGGACGACTGCGAGAATAACGGAAGCCACTTCAATGTGGATGTCGCAGAAGGCGGAGCCAGCTATATGCGTAACATTTATATTGGTGGCATCGCAGGAGCGGCCGGATTCAGCGCGGGTGACTCCGGGAACAAGACTGGTTGGGCCAAGTATTATGGAGACTTTGACGCGTGTGTGAATAACGCCGACATCACTGTGACCTATGGCGGCGGTACGGGTGGTTCCTTTAAGGTCGGCGGTATAATCGGAAGTTCAGAGTGCGCCCTTATCGACTGTCTCAACAACGGAGACGTTACTTTTGCAAACAATGATTCAGTTACCAGTTCCAGTCCCGCCTTTGGCGGTATTGCCGGTGTCCTTTGCGGAACCGCGAACCCCAATGCTTCCGGATGCGAAAACCATGGTGCTCTTTCTCTAAGCGGACAATTCGGTAACGGTGGAGCCGCCTGGGCCTATACAGAGGGCAACGGAGGCACTTATTATTCAGTTGCCGGAGGTTGCTTCGGTTGTGTCGGAGACAGCTCGTCTGCCATCAGTGACTGTGATAACTACGGAGCGATTAACTTCACGGTCAAGGGCCCTTCGGGAAATTCTTCCCGTGTGTATATGGGTGGTGTAGCAGGGCGCTGTGTGGCCTCCATCAGTGGATGCGACAATTTTTATACAACTTCTGCGCAGACGATGTCTGTTAATGGTATTTGTTTCGCATATTTCGGCGGAGTAGCGGCTGTCGTCAGCGGCGGTTCAACCCTGACCAACTGCGTCAACAATGCTTCCATCAATATGTCGCATGCAATGCAAAAGGATCCGGGCGAAAACAACCCGGAAACTATTGGAGGCGGTGTCGTCGGCTCCAATACCAGCGTCACTACTGTTTCGAATCTTGAGAATTCCGGGAACATTTCCCTCACTTGGTCTGGCTCGAACAACGATAATACATATTGCGGCGGTGTACTCGCTACTACTTCAACCGCTACTACGCTTTCGCATCTTGAGAACACCGGCGACATATCTCTCACATGGACTGGTACGCGCAACGAAAACATTTTTTATGGCGGTGTTATAGGCAGCATTCCCGCTTCAAGCCCTAACGTTAGTTACTGCAGCAATTCGGGTGTTGTCACTTATTCCGGTAGTGCCGATGTTCAAGCAACTGCCAAGGTCGGCGGTATTGTACCGCGCATAAAGAGTTCTGCCACTATTGAACACTGCACGAATTCGGGTGCGGTAAATGCGACTAATTCGATGTATACGGCTGGTATATTCGCTTATAATTACTATGCTACGACCATCAGTTCATGCATTAATGAGGGTGCTGTGTCGTCGACAGACGGACAATACACCGCAGGAGTGTTGTCCTATGGCGATAACACAGTCACTATTAGTAATAGTTCCAATAGCGGCGATATCTTATCGACAGGGGGGCAGTATACTGCAGGAGTGTTGTCCTATGGTGGTAGCACTGTTACTATTAATAGTTGCTCCAATTCTGGTGGGATCACTTATGATGGACAAGGTCAAACTACTAAAAATATCTGGCTGGCTGGAATACTGTGTTATGCGAAAAGTACTATGACCTGTTCTGGATGCACCAATGAAGGTGATATTTATGGGCATGATTGGTCTATTGATACCGGCAGTTATGTCGGAGGGATACTTGGTGGTGGATATGCAGCTAAGAACTGCTCCATCACCGACTGTACAAACAATGCAGACTTGACTGTCAATTGTGGCGGCAGAATCCATCTTGGCGGGATTGCCGGTTGCTTGTATGGAGGCACGGCTAGCGGTATAGCACATTCCGGTGATATTGATGTTACTTCCAGCAATGTTTCTAAAGTTGGTGGACTGATTGGATTCTTCTACGCCGGTAACATGACGGCATCTGCCACCCCCCGTAATAATTCAGTTACAGGATCCCTTACTACTAATTCCGGAGCAAATAGTTATACTGGCGGTTTTGTCGGTGTGAACAATGCTAATTCAACGTACAGCAATATTACCATTAACATGGCTATTACTGTGACCGCGGGAAACGGAGGCGCTTTAATCGGTGGAATCGTTGATGTGAATGGGGCTGATAAGGCAAGGACAGCTACTCTTTCCAGTAACACATATGCCGGTACCACCCTTAACGGAGCTGCTATCGCGGCGGGTAATATTTGTGGGTATCCCGGCACTGGAACCGTTTCCGGTTTCGTCGCCCCGTAGTTTTCATACGACAACAATCAAAAAGTGGCTGAAGTCTTCGCGACTCCAGCCACTTTTTTAAATATTTGAAAGGAACTAACCTCCTATCTTCTTTCGGAACTCGGGAATGGTTTCTTCCAGGGGACGGCCCTTGATGTAGATGCCGGCGGAACCTCCCACGAAGATGGAGGCGCCGAGGCCGGTCATGTAGGCGGCACGATCTGCGGAGACGCTGCCGTCCACGCTGATTTCCACACGTTCCAGGCCGCGGGCATCCAGCCATTTGCGGAGCACGCCCACCTTTTCCATTATGCCGTCGATCATCTTCGCACCTGCGGCGCCGGGATGCACCAGCATCAGGGTTACGGTGTCGATCCATCCGGTGTTGGGCTCCAGTGCGTCCACGGGGGTTTCGGGATTCAGCACGAGGCCGAACAGTCCGCCCTGGGCATGGATGGCTTCGGCCATCGCCCCATAATTGCGAGGGGGTCTTCCGTCGGAGGAAGTGAGTTCTCCGGTTGCCAGGAGTCCGCCGCCTTCGCATACTTCGGCGTGGGGCGAGAAGATGTCGCCCGGACGCATCTGCACCTTGCGGAACATCAGGTCGGGGTCGGTGACCATAAAGTGGCAGTCGGCGGGCAGTTTGGAGAAGCCCTGCATCGCCTTTATGAAGTCGGGCCCGAAAGTGAGATTTGGCACGAAGTGGGCGTCCATCACGTCGATATGCAGCATGTCGGCTCCCAGGGCCTCGAGCCGGCGTATGTCGTTTCCGAGCGCGAGCAGGTCGCTGCACATTACGGAAACCGATATTTTATTCCTGTAATTCATAATGTTGCGCAAAAATACGAAAAATTTGACTATCTTTGCCGCGCTTCGGTTCGAAGTTGTGAACAGCGATTTTGCTCCTTCGGCCGCAAGCCTTCCGGGAAAGCCCGGAAGTTCCTGATTATAAACTTTTAAAATTAACAGAAATGGCAGAGTATCTCCAGCCTGAGAAGAAACAGGAAATCTTCGCAAAGTACGGGAAGTCCAACAGCGACACCGGTTCTCCCGAGAGCCAGATCGCACTGTTCTCCTACCGTATCGCGCACCTCACCGAACACGTCAAGGCCAACAAGAAGGACGTCGTAACGCGCCGCTCCCTTCTCCGCCTCGTGGGAAAGAGGCGTCAGCTCCTCGACTACCTCAAGGAAGTTGACATCGAAAGGTACCGCGCAATCGTCAAGGAGCTTGGCCTCCGCCGATAAGCGGCACGAAATCCAAAAGGGATGGCTGCCTCACCCGGGGCCCGTCCCTTTTTCTTTGAAGCAACACAGACGTAAAAGACGCAATAATGAACATTATCAACAAGAAAATCCAGTTGCCCGACGGTCGGGTAATTGAGATCGAGACCGGCAAACTCGCCAAGCAGGCGGCCGGTTCCGCGGTAGTGAAGATGGGTGGCACAATGCTTCTTGCCACCGTGACCGCGGCAGACGAAGTTAAGGAAGGAACGGATTTCCTTCCCCTTTCCGTAGATTACAGGGAAAAGTATTACGCTGCCGGACGTTTCCCCGGCGGCTTCATGAAAAGGGAGAGCAAACCCTCTGATTACGAGGTGCTCATAGCCCGTCTGGTGGACCGTCCCATCCGTCCCCTCTGGCCGGAGGATTTCCACCTCGAGATTTTTGTACAGATCAGCCTTATTTCGGCCGAGAAGGACATTCAGCCCGATGCCCTCGCGGGTCTCGCGGCATCCTGTGCCCTTGCATCGTCCGACCTTCCCTTCGGGGGCCCCATTTCCGAGGTGCGCGTAAGCCGCATCAACGGTGAGTGGGTTATCAACCCTAACTTCTCGCAGATGGCCGATGCCGACATCGAACTGATGGTCGCCGCCACCGAGGAGAACATTATGATGGTAGAGGGCGAGATGAAGGAGGTTTCCGAGTCCGATATGCTGGAAGCCATCAAGGTCGCCCACGAAGAGATCAAGAAGCACTGCCGTGTGCAGAAGGAGCTCATGCACGAGCTCGGCACCGACGGCGAAAAGCGCGATTATCCCCACGACCCCGAGGACGAGACCCTGAAGGCCGCCGTCCGCGAGGCCTGCTACGATAAGTGCTACGCCCTTGCAAAGGCCGCAAAGCCCAAGCACGAGCGTGAGGCCGGCTTCAAGGCCATAAAGGAAGAATTCCTTGCAACCATTCCCGAGGAAGAACTTGAGGAGAAGACTCCCATCGTGGAGCGCTATTACCACGACGTCGAGAAGGAAGCCATGCGCAACCTTATCCTTGATGAGGGTCTGCGCCTGGACGGCCGCGTATGCGACCAGGTGCGTCCTATCTGGTGCGAGGTGGATTATCTGCCCTGCGCCCACGGTTCAGCCATCTTCACCCGCGGTGAAACCCAGTCGCTTGCGACCGTTACCCTCGGCACCAAGATGGATATGAAGGAAATGGACGAGGTCCTCATTCAGGAAGACCAGCAGTTCGTACTGCACTACAACTTCCCTCCGTTCGCAACGGGAGAAGCCAAGCCCCAGAGGGCTGTCGGCCGCCGCGAGATAGGCCACGGCAACCTTGCCATGCGCGCTCTCAAGCCCGTTATCCCCATGGCTCCCGAAAACCCCTATGCAGTTCGCGTAGTGTCCGATATCCTTGAGTCCAACGGTTCTTCGTCGATGGCTTCGGTCTGCGGCGGATGCCTCGCCCTGATGGATGCGGGTGTCAAGATCACCAAGCCTGTGGCAGGCGTTGCCATGGGTCTCATCACCGACGCAGAGCGCCCCAACGAGCGCTACGCCATACTTACCGATATCCTTGGCGACGAGGATCACCTCGGCGACATGGACTTCAAGGTCACCGGTACCAAGGACGGCATCACCGCCACCCAGATGGATATCAAGGTCGACGGCCTCAGCTACGAGGTTCTCGCTAAGGCTCTCGAGCAGGCCCGCCAGGGCAGGCTCCACATCATGGGCGAAATGCTCAAGACCATCTCCAAGCCCCGCGAGGATTACAAGCCCTTCGTGCCTCGTATCGAGCAGATCCGCATCCCTGCGGAATTCATCGGTGCAGTTATCGGAAAGGGCGGCGAGACCATCCAGAAGATCCAGAAGGAAACCGGTGCTACCATCAACATCGAGGAAGTTCCCATCCCCGGTACCAACCTTACGGAGGGTGTCGTGGACGTCGCTTCCGCCGACAAGGAGGCCATGCAGAAGGCTCTCGACTGGATCAAGGGAATCTGCGCGGTTCCCGAGGCCGGCGAGGTTTACCACGGAAAGGTGGTGAGCATTCTCGATTTCGGTGCATTCATCGAAATACTGCCCGGTAAGGAAGGTCTGCTGCATGTCAGCGAGATCGCCTGGACAAAGACCGAGAAGGTTGAGGACGTGCTTACCGTCGGCCAGGAGGTTGACGTGAAGCTCCTCGAGATCGATGCCAAGACAGGCAAGATGCGCCTCAGTATGCGTGCCCTTACTCCCAAGCCGGAAGGCTATGTGGAGCCTAAGCCCCGCGGAGACCGTGGACCCCGCCGTGAGGGAGACCGTCCCGGCAAGGGCCCCCGCCGCGAAGGTGGCGACCGCGGACCCCGTCACGAAGGAGGGGAGCGCCGCGAGCGTCCCGCACACCGCAGCTTCGGCCGCAAGGAGCAGGTCCCTGCACCCCAGGCCGATGACTACAAGGAGCCGGTAGAAGAAGTATTCTAGTTCTAATATGAATTACGGAAAACGTATATTAATTGCAGCGACAGCACTTCTGCCGCTGCTTTTTTCGTCCTGCTGCAATTATTCCGGGACGAAGCTGCCCAGGGCTATCAACCCTGATCTTACCGAAGAGTTCGACAAGGTTTTCAACGAAGTTCGGACTTTCTCTACCAACGAGGTTCACAGCATTATCGTCGTCAAGGACGGAAAGGTGGTGTACGAGCGCTACGAGCCCGGTCACGAACCCGAAGTGCGCCACATCATGTGGTCTGCCAGTAAGACCTTTACCGCAACAGGTATAGGTTTCGCCGTTCAGGAAGGCCTTCTTAGCGTTGACGACAAGGTGGTGAGTTTCTTTACCGAGGATGAGCTCCCTGCAGAGCGCAATCCCTGGCTGGACCAGATGACGGTGAAGAACCTTCTTACCATGTCTTCCGGCTTCGAGCCCCTGCATGCGGGAATCGCCGAGGCTGGTACGGATTACGACTGGGCAGCCACCGAGCTGCATCGGCCGATGTATTTCGAGCCCGGTACGAGGTACCGTTACGACAGCTTCGATTCCTACCTGCTTTCGGTCATAGTATCGAGGGTTACCGGAAAGCGTCTGGACGACTATCTCCAGGAAAAGTTGTTCGGCCCTCTCGGTATCAAGGAATACTATTGGGAGGCATCTCCCCAGGATTATTCCGCCGGAGGATGGGGCCTTTACCTGAAGCCTGAGAGCATGGCCAAGATGGGACAGTTCCTTCTTCAGGAGGGAAAATGGAACGGAAAGCAGCTTCTGGATCCTGCGTGGATCGCCGAGGCTTCGTATCCTCATATCATGCAGTATGCAGGCACCGATCCCACTCCCGAGCAGCTCGCCGAATATGCGAAGGATGACAAGAAGACCGGTTACGGCTACCAGGTTTGGATCTGCCCCGGAGGCGGATTCCGTCTGGACGGAGCCCACGGACAGTATTGCTACGTCATTCCCGAAAAGAATCTCGTAGTAGCCTGCTTCGCTCATTCCAACAACACGAAGCTTCTTCGTAGCTCAATCACCGAGCACATCATCAACTATCCCGGCTGGTAATCCTATGTTATCTTTTGTCTGCGATTATTCGGAAGGGGCGCATCCCCGTATCCTGGAACGTCTGGCCGAGACCAATCTCGTCCCGCAGCCTGGATACGGCTCGGATGAGTACACCCTTTCGGCGCGTGGAAAAATAGCGCGCGCATGCGCTTGTCCGAAGGCTGATGTGTACTTCCTTGCCGGAGGAACACAGACAAACCAGACAGTTATCAGCAGCCTGCTGCATAGTTGGCAAGGTGTGGTGGCCGCAGAGACGGGCCACATCGCAGTTCATGAGGCCGGAGCCATAGAGTATTCCGGACACAAGGTGCTTACGGTTCCCGGCCACGACGGCAAGGTGTGCGCGGACGAGGTGAAGGCCCTTCTGAAAGGTTTCTTCGAAGATGCCAACCATGAGCATATGGTCTTTCCGGGGATGGTTTATATATCTTTCCCTACCGAATATGGAACCATATACAGCCGCGCCGAACTGCAGGCCCTTCACGAGCTTTGCCGGAGCTATGATATACCCCTGTTCCTTGACGGCGCCAGACTTGCATACGGGCTGGCTGCGGAGGGCTGTGACCTTACCATGCCCGATATTGCCTCCCTTGCGGATGTCTTCTATATAGGCGGAACCAAGGTAGGGGCGTTGTGTGGTGAGGCGGTGGTATTCCCCCGGGGGAACGCTCCCGAGCACTTCCTTACGCAGATAAAGCAACGCGGTGCCCTGTTGGCAAAAGGCCGCCTGAACGGCATACAGTTCGAAACCCTGTTTACTGACGGACTGTATTTCTCGCTCGGCAGACATGCCGTGGAGATGGCGGTTCAGTTAAGGAAGGTGCTTCACGAAAACGGATGCCATTTCTTCCTGGAATCGCCTACTAATCAGCAGTTTATCATACTCGAAGACAGCGTTATGGAACGCCTCTCCCGTGAGGTTGCCTTCGATTTCTGGGAAAAGCAGGACGACACTCATACCATAGTGCGATTTGCTACTAGCTGGGCGACCCGTCCAGAGGATATTTCCACCCTTGCGGGTATTCTGCATAAACTCTGATCAGAGTTTTATGAAGAGTTTTTCTTTTATCATATCTGTCGCTTTTATCGCCCTGGCGTGCTCTTGCAGCCCGTCAGGGGATAAACTGCGCAACGGAGACCTGGTATTCGTGGGTCTGCCTATGGATTATATGGCCGATGAAGGCTCCATGGACGGAGCCGTTGCGGCCTCTACGGGCAAGGACGGCTCGCTGAACATGATACACGTGGCCATCGCCGAAGTGAAGGCCGACAGCGTGTGGATAATAGACGCCACGATACGCCGGGGAATCGACCGTCACCCTCTTGATACCTTCCTGCACGATTTTACCCTGCCGGACGGTTCTTTGCCGGAACTTCTGGTCAAGAGGGTGAAGGGGGTCGATGCGGATGCGGCCGTACAGAGAGCCCATGGCTTCTGTGGCAGGGCGTACGACGAGCGCTTCCTCCCGGACAATGAGGAACTGTACTGCAGCGAACTCGTTCAGCTTTGTTATCTGGATGAGGCCGAAAACCAGCTTTTCGAAAGCAAACCCATGAACTTCCTTTCCCCGGACGGAACCATGCCACCTTATTGGGAGTGGCTTTTCGGCCTGCTGGGTATGGAGGTTCCGCAGGGGCTCCCGGGAACTAATCCTCAGGATTTGTCGATGTCGCCCCTGCTTGGGGACGTGCAGGTCAATATCTCCCGATAAAGTCCGTAATCAACTTGAATACAGGCTCGTAACTGTCGAAAACGGCGTTACGCCAATTGTCGTGTATCGTATGGTAGTAGGGGAAGGCGTCTCCTTCCTGATTCTCCAGGAAGATACATGGTACGCCGCGTTCCGCGAAGGGGAAGTGGTCGCTGTTCCCGGCCAGTTCTCCGCGGTTCAGCTCCCGGAAATATTTCTTCTCCAAATTAATCTTCACGAATAATTCGTATCCCTTCATACCCGGATCGCTCACCTCACAGTACTGCACGGGGTTGTTGTCCCCGATCATATCGATATTGAAGAGATATTTAATCTGCTTAAGCGGGATCAGAGGATGCTCCGCATAGAACTCCGAGCCACGCAGATTGGCGTCTTCGCCGGAAACAGACAGGAAATACATGTCGAACGGAGGTCTGTTTGCAGCATAGTATGCAGCCAGCGTCACGAGTGCAGCGGTCCCGGAGGCGTTGTCGTTGGCTCCTGCGTAGAAAACGTTGCGTCCGAGATTGCCCAGATGGTCGTAATGGGCGGTGAATACGTAGCAGCTGTCGTGGCGGACTCCCTCCACCTTTGCAATGACGTTGAATAGCCCGTAGTCCTTAAGGAACTCGTTCTCTATGTTCACTTCCACGCTCTTTACACCTTCGATAGCCTCGGGAGTGGTCCAGATTATGGGCTTGTCGGCTACGCGGTGACCATATGCCTTGAAGAACTTGATGGGCGAAGGCCAGGTCTGGATAAGTCCGGCATTCGTGCACTGTCCGTTCTTCTGGAGTCGTGAGAAAGACTCCTTGTGATAGTAGGCGAACCAGAAGTCGCAGCAGACCAGGCAGTTGGCATATTCCGGACGTGCCAGATCGGCGAACATCCTCTCAGCGTCGAAATTGAGCGTGTCCACGTGATAAACGGGGAATTCTCCCTTTACTCCCGGAGAGTATTCACGCATGGTGAAATCGACCCCTGGCTTGAGCTTACGCCCGTCAGCCTTCATTTCCATCCTGCCGGCGAAGGTATTGATATCTATGGTGAAAGCCTGTTTCGTTACCTCGTCGGCTCCGGCCTTGCGATACTCTTTGACAAGATATTCTCCGGCCTTATTGGCCCCTCCGCGCGCGTATCCCCTGCCCTGGTATTTTGACGAACTCAGTTCTTTGACGATCCGTTTATAATGTGGCAGGTCCTGCGCATACGTACGTCCGGACGCAGCCGCCGCCAGGATCACGAGTATGTAAGCAAATCTATTCATTACTACTTAGTTAGGATATCCATAATATCATCGAGAGAGAGGGCTTCTTCGACACGGAAACCGCCATTGCGTGTGCGGCGCAGTGAGTGGAGGAAGGCGCCGCTGCCAAGGGCTTCGCCGAGGTCTCTCGCCAGGGCGCGGATGTAGGTTCCCTTGGAGCAGTCGACTAGTATTTCCGCCTTAGGCAGGTCCGCGGGTGCTTCGGCGACGTTGATCCTGGAGCTTGCTGCTGTGATAGAATCCATACTGGCCGGTATGGGGGTGGCACGCCTGTCGGATGTGGTACCCTCTGGCTGGCTGTAATTCAGCAACTCCATTCCGTAGATGTTAATCTTGCTGGCACGGAGAACATCGAGACCTTCTACCGGGAGGCCGGCTTTGTAGCGCTTGCGGGCCATCTCGTAAACACGGACTCCGTCGACGCTCTTGGCGCTGAATAGGGGAGCCACCTGCTCCTGTTCGCCTATGAACGACGGCAGGACCGCAAGCAGGCTTTCCCGCGATACTCCGTCCAGAGGGAAGCGTGAGTCAACCTCCTTTTCGAGGTCGTACGATGCGGTTGTGGCTCCGAAAGTTACCCCGGCAATGTATTGTTTGGGCTGTTTCTGGAATTCGTCCGCCAGCTTTGTGGCCTTGCCTATGCAGATGAGCAGGACTCCCGTCGCGAGCGGATCGAGCGTGCCGGCATGGCCGACCTTGAGGTTCCGTTTGCCGAAATGCTTGATGGCGGCCCATTTGACCTTGCGTATAACATCGGCCGAAGTCCAGCGGTACGGCTTATCTACCGGAATAACCAGACCTTCGGGGTAGTCTTCGATGCTGCGGCTCAGAAGCTCGCCTTTTTTGACGGTTACGAAACTCATTGTACTATCGATTGAGGCGCCGGGCAGGCGGTGTTGGCTGTATAGTGTGGAGCATAGTTGCATACTACCTCCGAGGCCGGGCACTGGAAGATACCTGAGCGGGAGACGTAGAAATCTTCGGTTATGGTAATCTTTCCTTCCGGAAGAACCTCATACCAGAGTTCAATCCTGTCGGCAAGCACGTTGCGGTAGCAGTCCCATTTGTAACCGGAAAGCTGATTTACAGGGGTGAGACCTGCATTGTAAGGTAGGGAGATGCGTACGAAACTGCGATTCTCCTCGCTGCTTATCTCCCACTTTAAACTTATGCGGGAGCCGACTTTAAGGCTGTCGCCGGAACCTGCTGTGGCAGTTTCCGCGATGGCGCTTATGCCCATTCCGTTGCCGACGGCTTCAATCTCCGCAAAAGGCTTGGTGTATTCTGCCCGCAGGGCGAGAACTTTGGTCTGAAGGACGCTTTCGGGACCGTCCAGCACGCAGGCGATCGCGTCGATGTAGGCCGGATCGTTTTCCCAGTGCTGGGTTTCCTTCTGGAGCATCATCCAAAGACGTACTCCGTCGGCTATGTCGCCGTGCCCCCTGCGTTCCATCAGGCTGCAGAGCTTGGTGTGCGCGTATAGTTCGCTTTCGAGCAGGCCCCGCCATGGCATCACGGCGTTGGGGAAGAATACGCCTCCGCTGCCGTGTGTCTGTGCATATTGCACCAGCGAAGCCACGTCGGCATCCAGCGAACGCCGCATCTTTTTTGCGGCTCCAAGGCGGATTCCCATCTTGCGCGCGAGCGCCGTGCCTTCGTCGGAGGCCAGTAGATTCTCCAGCGTCAGCACCCTGCGCGTCTTTGCGAAAATGCGTCCGTTGAGCCCCCGTTCCTTCGAAGGTACGAGATATCCTCTCGCCGCCTTGCGGAAGGCGGCGTCCGTCTTCTGCCCGAAGGGCATCTCAGCATAAAGGCTGCGGAGGTAAAGGTACTGCTCCATGGAGAGTCCGAACCAGCGCCAGCCGGATTCTTCGTGCCGGAAAAATTTGCCGTCGATCCATTGTATTGCGGACGTTTCGTCGATGATGCCAAGTCCGTGGAGCCGCTCGAGTACCACTGCGGTAACCAGGCAGGACGGCGTCATACCGGGGAACCATGCAAAGCCTCCTCCGTCGCAGCGGCATGCGAGAAGTTTGCGAACCGCGTCGTCCCTGTCGAAGGAAGGTTCCTGCCCGAGCCTGCGGCAGAGTTCATATGCAAGAAGGCTGCTGGAAAGAGCGAGCGCGTTTTCCGAGTGGAATTCAAGTTCGGAAGGTATGGCTTCCTGCAGCATGTTCAGTATCGAGATCTCGCGCTTGACGGCCGAGTTCCCGTCCACATTTACGAACATTGCCCTCAGGGATGCTTCGAGCGCTACTTTGTCCGATCCTGAAAGCAGTACTGCGGAATGGCCTTCGGAAAGTGTCTGCTCCGCCTTGCGCACAGGCACGCTTACGAATACTCCGTCGCTGCCGAAGGTGCCCGATTCCGGGACGAATACCGCCTTGATACCCAGCGTTTTAAGGCCTGACGTACTGACTGGAATGTCCGCAACTGCGCCGTCCATGGCAGGCACTGTGACTCCCTTGGAATACTCTTGGACTACGGGGGCCGTCCTGTAATCGCTTCCGTCCAGGATGCTGACTTTCAGGGTGCCGCGGGTGTCCTTGCTGCGGCTGCTCGACAGGGCTATCCTTACGGAGTAGCTGTCGCCCTCGTACAGGAAGCGGGGCTCGATCAGGCTGATCTTGACCGGGATGGTCACCTGCATCTCCTGCCGGAGAGCGGCGTTGTGCATCAGTGCATCGTGCGCAAAGAGTTGCACGTAATATGTGGAGAGTTTATCAGCGTTGGTGAAGCTGAAGGAAATGTTTCCATCCTTGTCGCTCCGCAGGAAGGGCTCCCAGGCTATGGTGTTGGCGAAGTTCTCGCGTATGGGGATGTCGGGGTTATCAGAAATGGACGATTCTACGGACAAAAACGGGGGTGCAGCCTCTTCATCCGCCGTCGCGCATTCCATGTTGTACGTTGCATTCTTTGCCATTGCTCCTGTACTTAAACTGCGGACCATGACCGGTCGGGACGAGCGGTTGCAACCGCTTTCGCTGAAAACCGTTATGCGGGGCAGGGGAAGGTCCCTGGCAGAGATGCCTCTCCAGATATTGCTCATATAACGCTCAGTACTCTTATCAAATACCGTTGCAGCGCACTCCACTCCGGCCAGGGTCTTTATGCCGAATGTATAGGACGCTCCCGGAGACGTCGTGTCCAGGAAACGGCTGAAACTGAGGGGCAGGGCACAGCGTGTGTTCTCGCGGTAATGGCTGATGGTTTTGGAGTAACAATTCCCGTTCTGGAAGTAAAGCACGCTTATCCTAACGCCTTCCGGTCCACGGGTGCCCAGGCTGTATTTAACGGTAGTTCTGGCGGGATCATTCCCGGATGGTTTAGGGTTCTCTACTCCCGAGCGGAGGAGTCTGCCGTCGGTTCCGTATATTTCCACCATCATCCAGCAAGGTTTTTTGCCCGCCACCACATCCAGTATGGCTTCGTCCCCTTCGCTCCGGTTGGTAAAGAAGTATTCGGTCTGTATTTTAATGCCAGAATCAGTGCTGAGGGAGAACGATTTCTGAAATTCCGCCGTCTCACCGGTGGGATCCGTAACCCTTACCGTTACCGAGTACCAGTCGTAACTGTTCCTGCGTGTGCTGTCGGTGGGGAATTCAATGCGGAAGCGGCCGTTGGCATCGGGATTCATGCTGCCTTCCTTCCATGTCTGCCCGTAATGATTAACGCTGTAATTAATGGTCGCGTTCCGGAGGGAGTGTCCCGAGTAGGCGTGGATCTCTCCGGTACACGCAATGCTGCTTACAGGCTGGATCAGCCTTCCAGCTTTGTCGAATATGAGGTCGAATGTTGGAAGCACAAAGTCATCCACACGTATGCTTTTTGAGGAAACGTACTTTCCGTCTTTCCGGACTTCGATGCGATAGTTTCCGTTGCGTTTGCTGCGTGTGAGGGTGAACTCCCCGGCGACGCTGCCAAATTCGTTGGTGACGAGGGCGCTGTCCGCGAGTATGCTGCCCTCAGGGTCTTTGAGTACTACATGGATGTCTTTTCCTTTGCCCAAAGCCACGGGCTTGTATTCGCCTTGGTAGATAACGGCTTTGAAGAAAAGTTTTTCGTCAGGATTATAGGCGCCGCGGTCGGTCAGGATAACGGCCGAGAAGCGGTCGTCATTCATCACTGAAGGGGAGAAGAGGCGGGCGGGAGCGTTCCTTGATATCCTGCTGAAGCCATCTCCTTTGCTACGAACTCGGAAGCTGCATTCATAAGGATACTTTTCGACCAGTTTCTGCATTTCCGCAGGAACGGGGGTGTAGCCGTTGAGGGTAAGATTTGAGGAGGAAAGCACCGTGTCGCCTTTGACAAGTTCCAGTGTCGCATCCCTTAGCGGCTCTCCGCTGATGTAGTCGGTCGCCCATATTCCTATACCGCTTGAATTAGCCCTTGTCGAGAGAGAGATCGTATATTTGTCGTAGTAGGTCTCGTCCTTTACGTCCCCGCTGCTGCATTTTACCTTGTAAGTTCCGTCATCTATAGCGGGCAGGTCAATGCGAAGGGCGTCTTCGAGATAATAGCTCCCCACAGGATTCGTGAGATATTTTTCGAAGACTGTCTTTTTGCCGTCGCAGATGCGGATGTTGACATTGGGAAGATTGCGGAGTTTTACCGTAAGGGCACCGTCGTCGATGCTGGCGCGTATCTCCTTGCTGTTGAGTTCTTCGAGTATACCATCGGCCCCGGTGCAGAGAGCCGCAATGGACTTTTCTTCGCCCTTGAAGGCGTCACGTCTTTTCTGCAGGTCGAGAATCCGGTCGCGGAGTGCGGCGAAGTCTTCCGATTTTACCTTCTTGTCTTCTTCCGGGGAGGTGAGCGTATAGAACTTACGGACAAAGATTTCGGCCTCGGCATACAGTCCAGCCGCCTTGCCCTTGTATCTTTCCGCCACCTTTTCGAGTTCTTTGGTGCTGCCATTGTCCGAATTCAGGGCAACCCGGAGCGCTGCGAATGCAGCCAGGGGATAATCCTTGAACTCGCTCACAAGTTGCTTGTCGTCAGCGTTGCACCAAAGGCAGTATTCGTAATCGTTGTTGAGCAGGATAGGACCAAGCCTGTTGTCCGGCAGTTTCATGCGATAATCCCTGGTGTAGAACTCAGTATGCCTGCCCTTGCGCAGGGCGGTGGCGTTCTTTTTGACGAACTGCAATGGATCCTTGAGCTCCCGTCCGTTGAAATAGCTGTCCCTGGAGTGAAAAAACCTCAGAATTGGCTCGCCGGAGGACTCCACCTCTTCGTTGAAATCAGAGTAAGCCTCGTCCCGGACCTTCCAGTTCATGGAAATGCGGACCTGGGCGTACCGGTCGCAGGCATCGTACCAGTCCCAAAGGAGTTTGGATGCCTTTGCCTTGCTTTTAATAATATCCAGGGCCTTGAGCTGGTCCTGTGGCTTGTCCTCTTCGACTGCCTTATAGTATACTTTCCAGAGTGCGGTGAGGCTGTGGCCGTCGTCGTCGCGGGAATCGCTCTGCCCGGCACGGACCGGAAGTCCCGGAACTGCCAGGACGCCGATTAGTATGCAGTAAAGGAATAACCGTTTCATTTTGAGCCTTTTTGCGTGAAACAGGGGATGGCCTCGGCCACCACGAAGGTGCTTCCGCCAATATATATCAGGGCATTATCCAAGTCCCGTGCCAGACGCAGGGCCGTCGCAACGGCGTTGTTTACGCACCCTGCAATACGGCAGTCAAGTTCCGGCCTCAGGCCGTTCAATCTTTCCAGCAGTTCCGGCGCAGGCAGTGCCCGGGGAGATTCCGGAGCGGCGAGTATGTAAACTGCATCGCGCGGCATCAGCGGAGCAATCCCGGCCAGGTCCTTATCGGCCATTATACCATATACTATTATCAGCGGCCGTCCTCCGGAGCACTCTTTTTCCAGACGGGCGAAGTTCTCCCTCAGAGCGGGAGGATTGTGCCCGATGTCGCAGATCACTTCGGGAGAAGATTGCAGCCGCTCCCAGCGTCCGTGCAGGCCGGTGAGCCGGGCGGCGTTTTCCAGCCTGACGGCAATACCTGCTGCTACCTTTGATTCCCGCACGCCCTCCAGGCAGACCATCACCGTGTGCAGGTTGATCTCCCGGCAGGGGCCGGTGAGGTCCATTCTGTCTTTAATTGAATCTTCGCCCGGGAGGGTGGGAATGTCGGAGGCGAAAACAAGGGGACAGCCTACCTTTGCGGCGGCTTCTTCGAAGACGTGTTCGGTCTCGCTGTCGCGGGTGGCAACCACTGCCGGAACGCCCGGCTTGAAAATGCCGGCCTTCTCACGGGCTATGGCCTCGCGTGTATTGCCAAGGATGGCGCAGTGGTCCAGTCCTATCGAAGTTACTATGGACAGGGCCGGGGTGATTATGTTGGTACTGTCGAGGCGTCCTCCGAGCCCGGTTTCTATCACAGCCATCCCCACTCTCTGCCTGGCGAACCACCACAGGGCCATACCGGTCGTTATCTCAAAGAACGAAAGACCTTCGAACTGCGCTTCGTAGCGCTCCAGGAACTCCCAGACATCCTCTCGGGGAATCTCTCGGTATCCGTCGGCCGTAACCACCTTGATGCGTTCGCGGAAATCCAACAGATGCGGCGAGGTGTACAGCCCGACGGTTGCACTGCCTGGCTGCTGGCCGGGAGCAACGTCAGCGGAAGTTTTTTGAGCGGGCCCGTGCGTGGCGGTAGCGGAGCTGGCGTTGCTCCCGCCAGCTGAAGCTTTTTGAGCTGGCTCGCTCGTGGCTGTAGCGGAGCTGGCGTTGCTACCGCCAGCCAGGGCCGCCGCAAGCAAGCTGCAGACGCTGCCTTTGCCGTTGGTGCCCGCCACGTGGATGCAGCGGTATCCCTTCCACGGATGCCCCAGAACGGCATCCAGCCTCTTCATGCCGTCCAGTCCCGGCTTATAAGCTCCGGATGTAAAACCGGCGCTCTGCACGGACTGGAAACGCACGAACAGGGCTTCCAGACGCCTTTGATATTCGTTTAGGTCGAAATTCATATTGCAACTGTTTTCAAAAATAACTATTTTTGAGGGATTTTGGCATTCAGATGGACGAAAAGAACATATCCTTCCTCCTTTCGGATTACGTCCTGGACGGCGTAAAGCAGGCGGTCACCCCCTTCCGTATACTGCAGGGCATCAGCATGTACCCTGCGGAAGAACCCGCCGGAGTATCCCGTTACGCCGAGGTTGTAGACGAGACCTCCGACTCCGAACCGGACAGCGCCCAGACCGATTCCCGCAAGGTAGCCCGTTATCTTAACGACGTACTTTCCGCGGAAAGGATTTTCCCTCTGGATTTTGCAAAAACCTATACCAAGACACAGATCGCACGTGCCCTGCTGGACTGCATCTGGAAGATGGGCACTTTCCGTATCGGGGACCTCTGCCTGGATGCCGTTTGGAACTGGAACAGTTCACAGGTGGGCAACATGGCGGCATTCTACCATTCGGTGGAGGCTGCCGGCGAGATGCTCGACTCCCTTAACATCCGTCTTCGCGAGTACACCATAAACGATACCAACGGACCCTGCTCCCTCTCTTTCAAGGCCGATATTCGCCCGGTGGGGGAGGACGAGGATCTGGTGGAGCAGCCATATACCTCGCGTGACCCCCGCCTCGGAGTGACTTCCATCCCTGCGGCACTTCTGCCTGATGCCGCCAGCTGGATAGTTTATATCCCCTTCGTATCTTCTCCCTACCGCCTCGGAGGATCCCTCTTCTCCCAGGCCGAAGGCATCTCCTTCCCGGTCGCTCCCCAGCTGGACGACGACGATTATTTCATTGACTGCTACGAGGTTGTGCGCGAACTGGTTCAGGACGGAATCGTTCTCAGCGGTGCCACCGTGGGAGAAGGCGGCCTCATTTCCGCAGTAAAGCGCATGGCCGGTCCCGGAACCGGGGCCGTGGTGGATCTTTCCGACCTCAAGCGAGCCTCCGGCGAGAGCGATATAGTGAGGCTTCTCTTCGCGGAGATCCCGGGAGTGCTCATACAGATTCGCGATATCGACTTCGACTACATAGATGCCGAACTGCTGCTGCAGGACGTGGCTTTCTACCCCATAGGACACCCCGTCCCCGGTGGTAACGGAACCGTACGTGTACATGCATCGGCCAAGACCGGCATACAGAATATCCTCGATTCCCTCGTTCAGCGCCAGGGGGGAGAGGGTGAAGACTAAAACAGCCAATCATGGGAAAACCCAAAATCTTCGTGCTCGACACCAATGTCATCCTGCACGACCATAATGCAATCAGGCATTTTCAGGACAACGACCTGGTGATACCGATTGCCGTGGTGGAGGAACTGGACAAGTTCAAGAAGGGAACCGATACCCTCGCATACAATGCCAGGCACTGCCTGCGCGACCTCGACCGTATCTCCGACCGCAAGCCTTTCGGAAAGGAAGGCATTACCATAGCCAAGGGACTCGGGCGCGTAAAGGTGGAACCCAACCATCCCTTCCCCGAAGAATTCCGCGACCTCTTCAAAGACGATATCCAGGACCACCGCATCCTTGCTACGGCAATGTGGGTGCGTGACAATCATCCCGGAACCTTCGTGGCGCTCGTAACCAAGGATGTAAACCTTCGAATGAAGGCCAAGGCGGCGGGGATGGAGGTCCAGGACTATCTGACCGACCGTGTCCGGGACGAACGTATCGAAACCGACAACCGTGAGGTTCCCGTGATTACATTAAAGTCGGAACAGCTCCAGGCCCTGGCATACGGCCAGTCCAACGAACTCGACTGGAAGGAAGTCACCGACAGGAAGCCGGAACCCAACAAACTGTTCAAGTTCAAATGGGAACAGGGTGCTGACGACACGGTGTGCGCCCGCTACGACGCCGACCGCGACAAAATCGTGCTGGTAAAGGCCCGCGAAGCCTACGGCATACGTGCCCGCAACGACGAGCAGAAGATGGCCATCGACGCCCTGCTCAATCCGATGATTAAACTTGTAACTCTCACCGGCGGGGCCGGAACCGGAAAAACCCTTCTCGCCCTCGCGGCGGCCCTCGAACAGGAAAGGAACTACGACCAGATAATTATCTCCCGTCCCACCGTCATCCTCGGAAATCAGGACATAGGCTTCCTTCCTGGCGACCAGAAGAATAAGATGGCACCTTTCCTTCAGCCTCTGATGGATAACCTGAACGTCATCAAGGGACAGTTCCGTCCCGGTTCGAAGGAGGCGCTCCGCATCGAAGGGATGCTGAAGGACGAGAAACTGGTGATAGAGCCTCTGGCATATATCCGTGGCCGCAGCCTCGGGAAGGCCTTCTTCATTATCGATGAAGCCCAGAACCTGACGCCGCTTGAGATGAAAACTATCATTACCCGTGCGGCTGAGGGGACCAAGATGGTGTTCACCGGCGACGTTTTCCAGATCGACCAGCCTTATCTGGACCAGTGGTCCAACGGCCTCACCACGGTGGGCGAGCGGATGGCGGGGCAAAAGCTCTTCCAGCACGTCTTCCTACGCAAGGGTGAGCGCAGTGAACTGTCCGAACTCGCGTCGAAACTGTTACAGTAAAAGTTTTTGCTGAGAATAGCGAAAAAAATAGTAAATTCGCGCCCTGATTTTTCTATCGAACAATATAATTACAAAGAATAAGATGTCAGAAACTAAGAAGAGAGTCTATCGTTTTGGCGGCAAGACCGCTGAGGGCGATGGTTCCATGCGTGAACTCCTCGGAGGAAAGGGAGCAAACCTGGCGGAAATGAGCCGCCTCGGAATGCCGGTGCCTGCCGGATTCACAATCACTACCGAATGCTGCGCCGAGTATTACCAGCTTGGCGGAGGATATAGCGACGCTCTCCGCAAGGAAGTCGCAGAGGCCCTTGCTGCTACGGAGAAACTGATGGGTAAACGTTTTGGCGATCCCGCCGATCCGCTCCTCGTCAGCTGCCGTTCCGGCGCCCGCAGTTCTATGCCCGGTATGATGGATACCATCCTCAATATCGGCCTTTGCTCTGCCACCCTTCCCGGCATGATTGCAAAAACTGGTAATCCCCGCTTCGTGTACGACGCTTACAGGCGTCTGATCATGATGTATTCCGACGTTGTGATGGAAAAGGCCGAAGGCATCGAGCCCGAGGACGGCCAGGGAATACGCCAGCAGCTCGATCGCATGATGCAGGAGCTCAAGGATGCGAAGGGCTACAAGTCCGACACCGATATTACCGCCGACGAACTCAAGGTTCTCTGCGATAAGTTCAAGAAGAAGGTCAAGGAAGTTCTCGGAGTCGCGTTCCCCGACACCGCCGAGGCCCAGCTTTGGGGTTCGATAGGCGGCGTGTTCAAGAGCTGGAATGGCAAGCGTGCCATCGCCTACCGTCGCATCGAAAAGATTCCTGATGACTGGGGCACCGCCGTTAACGTGCAGAGCATGGTGTTCGGTAACATGGGTGAGACCTCCGCTACCGGCGTAGCCTTCTCCCGTAACCCCGCATCCGGCGACAACAAGTTCTACGGAGAGTGGCTTATCAACGCCCAGGGCGAGGACGTGGTTGCAGGTATCCGTACCCCCAACCCTCTCAACGAGGCCACCAAGACCGACCATAATGCGCATCTGCAGTCGCTCGAAAAGGCTATGCCCGAGGTTTATGCTGAGCTCGATACCATCCGCAAGAGCCTCGAGGACCACTTCCACGATATGCAGGATATAGAGTTCACCATCCAGGAAGGCAAGCTTTGGATGCTGCAGTGCCGCATAGGCAAGCGCACCGGTATAGCCGCACTCCAGATGGCGATGGATATGCTCTCTGAGGGCATGATTGACGAGCGCACCGCCGTTATGCGTGTGTCTCCCGCCCAGCTCGACGAGATCCTTCACCCCGTGCTTGACCCCGCCTCCGAAAAGAAGGCCAGCGTCATAGCGAAGGGACTGCCCGCATCTCCGGGCGGAGCCGTGGGTACCATAGTATTCACTTCCGAGGCCGCCATGGCCGCCGCCGCTGCCGGCAAGAAGACCATCCTCATCCGTGAGGAAACCTCTCCCGAAGATATCGAGGGAATGAGGGCTTCTTCCGGAATCCTTACCACCCGCGGAGGTATGACCTCGCACGCCGCCCTCGTGGCACGCGGATGGGGTAAGTGCTGCATCGTAGGATGCGAGGCCATGAAGATAGACTTCGCCGCAAAGACCGTCCGTTTCGAAGGCTCCGACAAGGAGTATAAGGAAGGCGAATGGATCTCGCTCAACGGTTCCAAGGGTTATGTTTACGGTTCCCGTATCGAGACCATGGACGCCAGCGAGAATCCTCTCTTCGTGAACTTCATGACAATAGTGGACAAGTACCGTCGTCTGGGCATCCGTACCAACGCCGATACTCCCGAGGACGCCGCCCGCGCACTCAAGTTCGGTGCCGAAGGTATCGGACTCTTCCGTGTGGAGCATATGTTCTACGGACGTAACGCTGAGGTTCCCCTCACCAAGCTGCGTCGCATGATTCTCAGTAACACCGAAGAGGAGCGCCGCGCCGCCCTTGCGGAACTCGAGCCTTTCATCAAGGCTTCCGTCAAGAGCACCCTCAAGATCATGGACGGCCGCCCGGTGGTGTTCCGTCTGCTCGATCCGCCTCTGCATGAGTTCGTTCCCAAGACCGCCGAAAAGCGCGAGGAAATGGCCTCTGAGCTCGGTGTGAGCGTTGAGGAAATCGATCAGCGCGGTGAGAGCCTCCACGAGGTCAACCCTATGATGGGACATCGCGGAGTGCGTCTGCACGTCACCTATCCTCTTATCGCCGAAACCCAGTACAAGGCTATCTTCGAGGCTGCCGCCGAACTTCAGGAAGAAGGAATGCATCCTCAGCCCGAGATAATGATTCCGGTTACGATTTCCGCCCGTGAGCTCAGCTTCCAGCGCGCAATCTGCGACCGCGTTCGCGCCGAGGTCGAAGGCAGGCACAACCATGCCGGCATAGAGTACCACTTCGGTACCATGATAGAGATCCCTCGCGCAGCCCTTACCGCCGACCGTATGGCACGTGCCGCCGAGTTCTTCAGCTTCGGTACCAACGACCTTACCCAGATGACTCTCGGCTTCAGCCGCGACGATGTGGGTACCTTCATGGGCGACTATCTCGGCAACAAGATCCTGGACGAGGATCCGTTCCAGACCATCGACGTGAAGGGTGTAGGTAAACTCGTTGAGTACGGTATCCAGAACGGACGCAGCAAGCGCGCCGACCTTAAGTGCGGTGTTTGCGGCGAGCACGGCGGAGATCCCGAATCCATACGCTTTTTCAACAAGATAGGCGTGGACTACGTGTCCTGCTCTCCTTTCCGCGTGCCTATCGCACGTCTCGCAGCCGCACAGGCCGCAATCGAGCAGGAGAAATAGGCTCCCGGTCTATTTGCTGGAGGCGAATAGTACGATTCCCGCAGCTACGGATACATTGAGCGAATGCTTGGTGCCGTGCTGCGGGATTTCTATTGCATAGTCGCAGGCGTCCACTACCTCCTGCTGTACGCCGTCGACTTCGTTGCCGAAAACGAACGCATACTTGCGGCCATCAGCGATGCTCCAGTTGGTGAGTTTGACCGAATGTTCCGTCTGTTCCACGGCGATGACGGTGTAGCCTTCGGCACGAAGGGCTTCCACCGCCGCGAGGGTGTCTGGGATACGCTCCCAGGGGACGACGTTTTCCGCCCCGAGCGCTGTTTTGTGGATTTCTGCGGAAGGCGGTACGGCACAGATGCCGCAAAGCACGATTCTGTCGGCATGGAAGGCGTCGGCGCTGCGGAAGATGCTTCCCACGTTGTAGGCGCTCCGTATATTGTCGAGGACCAGGCATATTCCGGACGGTTCCGAGTCCCTGTAGGCTTGCGCATCGATGCGTCCCAGTTCAGAATTGAGCAGTTTGCGGTCTTTCATGTCTGCAAAGATAGGAAAATGTGAAAAAATCTTATCTTTGCATTTATTATAAATCCAATCCAAATGAAGCAGGATCTGCAGGTCTTCGACCTTATTAAAAAAGAGATGAACCGCCAGCAGAGCGGTCTGGAACTTATTGCATCCGAAAACTATGTTACCGACGAGGTGATGGCAGCCATGGGTTCCATCTGCACTAACAAATATGCCGAAGGTTACCCGGGCAAACGCTATTACGGCGGATGCTTGGTGGTGGACCAGATAGAGCAGCTGGCCATCGACAGGCTCAAGCAGCTTTACGGTGCATGCTGGGCGAACGTTCAGCCGCATTCCGGCGCCCAGGCAAACATGGCCGTGATAATGGCTGTGCTGAAGCCCGGCGACACATTCATGGGCCTGGACCTCAGCCAGGGCGGACATCTTACCCACGGCTCACCGGTCAATGCCTCCGGACTCCTGTACAATGCGGTTGCCTATGGGCTCGACCCTGCCACCGGCCGTGTGGACTACGATGCCCTTGAGGCGAAGGCCATGGAGTGCAAGCCTAAACTCATCATAGGCGGTGCATCGGCCTATTCCCGCGAATGGGACTATGCGCGTATGCGCGCCATAGCAGATAAGGTAGGGGCCCTGCTTTGGATTGACATGGCCCACACTGCCGGAATGATTGCGGCCGGACTCCTGGAGAATCCTGTAAAGTACGCGCACATAGTGACTTCCACCACTCATAAGACTCTTCGTGGGCCCCGCGGAGGCATCATCCTGATGGGTGAGGATTTCGACGACCCCCAGGGCCGTACAACTCCCAAGGGTGAAGTCAAGAAGATGAGCCAGGTACTGGACAGCAGCGTATTCCCCGGAGTTCAGGGCGGACCACTCGAGCACATCGTGGCGGCCAAGGCCGTTGCTTTCTTCGAGGCTCTCCAGCCCGAGTTCGTAGAGTATCAGAAACAGGTAATCGCAAACGCCAAGGCAATGTGCGACGAGTTCATCAAACGAGGCTACTCAGTCGTGTCCGGCGGAACCGACAATCACCTGATGCTCATCGACCTGCGCGGCAAGTTCCCGACACTCACCGGCCGTATAGCCGAGAAGGAACTGGAGAAGGCTGATATCACGCTGAATAAGAATATGGTGCCTTTCGATACCCGCAGTCCGTTCCAGACCAGCGGAGTTCGTATCGGTACACCTGCAGTGACCTCCCGTGGTTTCGTGGAGAAGGACATGTCCGAAATCGTGGCCCTCATCGACACAGTGCTCACTTCCTGCGCTGCCAATGCCGAGGCCCTTTCGCTCAAGAAGGGAGAGGCCCCGACTCCGGAACAGGCAGCCGGGCTCAAGGTTCACGCCGAAGTCCTGGAGAGCGTCGCCAAGGCGGTCCACCAGATGACCGCAGGGGTGCCCCTGAACCGCTATTGACAATTTGTCACTGGCACGCAGATTGATTTCAAGACAGCGTTCCCGCAGGTTTGCGGGGGCGCTTTTTTGAAACAGTTTAAACTAATAATAACATGATCAAACCATTGGCAGACAGAGTTTTGATTGAGCCCCAGGAGGCCCAGGTCAAAACTGCGGCAGGAATCTATATTCCCGACACGGCAAAGGAAAAACCCCAGCAGGGCAAAGTCATTGCGGCCGGCCCCGGCAAGAAGGACGAACCCATGGAGGTTAAGGCCGGCGATGTGGTTCTTTACGGAAAGTATTCCGGAACGGAAGTTACCGTCGAGGATAAGAAGTATCTTATCGTAAAGCAGTCGGACATTTTGGCAATCCTTTAATAGCGTAGCATTATGGCAAAAGAGATAAAATTCGATATGGACGTCCGTTCCAAGATGAAGGCCGGTGCCGACCAGCTTGCGGACGCAGTTAAGGTCACTCTCGGTCCTAAGGGCCGTAACGTGGTGATTGATAAAAAGTTCGGTGCTCCTCAGGTTACCAAGGACGGAGTTACCGTAGCCAAGGAGATTGAGCTCGAAGACCGCTTCGAGAACATGGGTGCCCAGATGGTGAAGGAAGTTGCAGCAAAGACCAACGAGAAGGCAGGTGACGGTACCACCACTGCGACCGTGCTTGCTCAGGCAATCATAGGTGTGGGCATCAAGAATGTCACTTCCGGAGCCAACCCCATGGACCTCAAGCGCGGCATCGACAAGGCCGTTGAGGCAGTGGTTGCAAACCTCAGGGAGCAGAGCCAGGAAGTTGGCGACAACTACGCCAAGGTCGAGCAGGTTGGAACTATTTCCGCCAACAACGACAGCTTTATCGGTAAGCTCATCGCCGATGCAATGAGCAAGGTTAAGAAAGACGGCGTCATCACCGTCGAGGAAGCCAAGGGGACCGATACCGAGGTGAAGGTCGTGGAAGGCATGCAGTTCGACCGCGGCTACATCAGCCCTTACTTTATGACCAATGGCGACAAGCAGGAAGCCGAGTTAACTTCGCCCGCCATCCTCATTACCGACAAGAAGATCTCCGCAATGAAGGACCTTCTCCCTATTCTCGAGCCCATCGCACGTGAGGGAAAGGAACTCCTTATCATTGCTGAAGACGTTGACGGCGAGGCCCTTACCACTCTCGTGGTGAACAGGCTCCGCGGAGCGTTGAAGGTCGCGGCCGTGAAGGCCCCCGGCTTTGGAGACCGCCGCAAGGAGATGCTGCAGGACATCGCCATCCTCACCGGTGCAACCGTAATCAGCGAGGAGCGCGGTTTTACCCTCGAGAACGCCACTCCCGACATGCTCGGTAAGGCTGAGAAGGTGACTATCACCAAGGAGAACACCACCATCGTGGGAGGTGCCGGTTCCAAGGAAGAAATCAAGGATCGTGCGGATCTCATCCGCAAGCAGATTTCCACTACTACTTCCGACTATGACCGCGAGAAGCTCCAGGAGCGTCTGGGCAAGCTCGCCGGTGGTGTGGCAGTGCTCTACGTGGGTGCTACCAGCGAAGTCGAGATGAAGGAGAAGAAAGACCGCGTGGAAGACGCCCTCAATGCTACCCGTGCAGCTGTCGAAGAGGGTTATGTTCCCGGAGGCGGCGTGGCATACATCCGTGCTGCCAAGGCTATCGCCGGTCTTACCGGAAAGAACGAGGATGAGACCACAGGTATCAATATAGTGATCCGTGCCATCGAGGAGCCCCTCCGTCAGATAGTTGCAAACGCAGGCGAGGATGCTTCCGTAATCGTCAACCGCGTGAAGGAAGGCGAGGCCGACTTTGGTTACAATGCCGGAACCGGTGAGTTCGCAAATCTCTACGAGGCAGGAGTCATCGACCCCACGAAGGTCGCCCGTGTCGCACTTGAGAACGCTGCCTCGGTAGCCGGAATGTTCCTTACCACCGAGTGCGGTATCGTGGACATCCCCGAACCCGCCCCCGCAACTCCCGCGATGCCTGCCGGCGGAATGATGTAATCTTCCGCATGCATATTTAAAGATTCGGGCTCCGCGCTTCGTCGGAGCCCGGATTTTTATTATATTTGTAGGAGTCAAACCGCATAGCAGCAATGATAGACCAGAAAATAATCGACAAGGCCCTGGAACTTTCTCCCGGTACCAAGTACCTGGTGATGGGCAAACACATTCTGGGCGACACGCCCGCTCTTTTCAGTAAACATTTCGCAGGCAGCAAGGCGCTGATAGTGGCTGATAAGAATACCTGGAAGGCCGCCGGTGCCGATGTGTACGACGCATTCGTGGCAGAAGGCGTTCCTGTTGCAAAGTATATCTTCCCCGAGGAGGAATTCCATCCCGACGACGAGTTCGTGCAGCGCATGGACCGCATAGTGGGGGAGGCCGGTGCCATAGTAGTGGCTGTCGGATCCGGAGTTATCAACGATCTGTGCAAGATTTCTTCCTTCCATCACGGACAGAAGTATATGGTCGTGGCAACCGCCGCTTCCGTGGATGGTTATTCCAGTTCCGGCGCAGTGGTGAACGATGCCGACGGGGCAAAGATAAATGTTGAAACCTGCGCTCCGCTGATAGTGGTGGGCGATACCGCCGTACTGGCCGACGCTCCCAAGGAGATGACCGCCGCGGGCTACGCCGACCTGGCAGCCAAGGTCCCCGCCGGAGCCGAGTGGATGATTGCGGATATCTTCGGAACGGAACCCATCATGCCTGACGCCTGGCACGTAATGTTCGATCATCTCGACGAATTGCTGGCGCATCCCGAAAAGGTGGCGGCAGGCGATCCCGACGCCATCGGCGACCTCTTCATCGGTCTCTCCCTCAGCGGGGTAGCCATGCAGATAGCCCACTCCTCGCGTCCGGCATCCTGCTCGGAGCATCTCTTCAGCCATTATCTGGACATGACTCATTACCGTTACAAGGGCAAGTTCCAGAGCCACGGTTTCCAGGTGGCAGTGGGCACTCTTACCATGTGCGCCTTCTTCGATGAGTTCCTCAAGATGGACCTCTCCACCCTCGATGTAGATAAATGCGTGGCTGCATGGCCTTCGCTCGAGCAGGAACAGGCCCGGGCCCTGGATATTTACAAGAACTTCCCTGTGCCCCGTCTCGGCCACACCGAAATAACGAAGAAGTACAACGATGCCGAAACCGTTCGCGCCCAGCTCACCCGCGTAAAGGAAAACTGGTCTTCGCTCAAGGCCCGCATACAGGGGCAGGTGTATAGCTTCGACAAGATGTACTCCATGTTCAAGACCGTCGGCGCGCCAATAGGACCGGAAGACATAGGCCTTACCCGCAAACAACTTAAGGACATGGTTCCTTTCGTTCAGCTGATGCGCTGGCGCATCAATCTGCTGGACCTCGCAAAGCGCGGAGGCTTCTACGACAGTCTCGTGGCGAAGGTATTCGGAAAGGGCGGGGCCTGGCAAATCGACTAATATATTTTAGAGGAAATGACTGCAGAAGAGAGCAAGAAATTCAACCGCTGGCAGTGGCGGACCATCATAGGGTCGATGGCGGCCTACGCCATCTTCTATTTCGTCCGTAAGAACTTCTCGTTCGCAATCCCCGGACTTACCGCCGAGTACGGCATAACCAAGACGGCTTTCGGTGCCATCCTCACCATAATAGGTGTGGTTTACGGAGTGTCGCGTCTTATCAACGGTATGATAGCCGACCGGGCCAACGCCCGCTGGCACATGGCTACGGGTATGACGCTCAGTGCCATAGTCAACATAATCTTCGGCTTCGGAGCCATCATAGTGGGCAAGTTGACCGGTGACTACATGGGCTCGCGCTTCGTGAGCATGCTCATAATCTTCTTCGGCGCGCTGCTGGTACTGAACAACATCTTCCAGGGCTGTGGCTATCCTCCGTGCAACAGGCTTCTAACGCACTGGATCCCGCCTCATGAACTGGCTACCAAGATGACCATTTGGAACGTGTCGCACTCGCTCGGCGCCTTCCTCGTGGCCATACTCTGCGGCTACATCATGGGCAACATGGGTTCCGACATGTCGGCAAACGCTGAATGGCGTGCGCGGATTACCGAGAATACCGCCAATATCACCGCAAGCATGGATCCGGCTGCAGCGGAGAACTATATCAACAACGCCCTGCAGCACGTGGGGGCATGGCAGTGGACCTTCTGGATTCCGGCCATCATCGCTATCCTTGGAATAGTGCTGATTGTCGTGGTGCTGAGGGACACTCCCAAGTCGGTCGGCCTGCCCGAGCTCGAGGGCACTAAGACTACCCTGGACGAGAACGACTCGCCCGAAGAGTTCAAGAAGTTCGTCAAGAAGATGGTTTGGAAGAACCCTGCCATGTGGATTCTTGCCCTGGCGGATTTCTTCGTTTACATAGTGCGCTTCGCCGTGCTTGACTGGGGCCCGACCTTCCTGCAGGAATCCCGCGGACTATCGCCCCAGATGGCTGCCCTTACCGTGGCTATCTTCGAATGCTTCGGCATGGCGGGAATGATGCTCAGCGGCTGGATTTCGGACAAACTGTTCGGCGGCCGTTCGCAGCGTACCTGCGTATTCTGCATGTTGGGAGTTGTTCTCTTCGTGGGAGTCTTCTTCATCCTGCCCGAAAGTACTTCGCCTACGCTCCTGCTCTTCATCCTGGCATTCGCCGGCTTCTGCATCTACGGCCCTCAGGCCCTGTGCGGTGTGATCGCCTCGCAGTTTGCCACCAAGCGTGCCGCCGCTACCGGTAACGGTCTTGTCGGCCTTGCCGCCTATCTTGCACCGCTGGTGTCCGGCCTCGGCTTCGGCTTTGTGTCCGACAACTTCGGATGGAAGTGGGTGTTCGTGTCGATGATAGTGTTCGGCCTTGTTGGAGCAGGTGTGTTCATGCTCCTCTGGAACCACGCCCGCGACGGATACGA
>CAMHTE010000015.1 GCA_946187975.1 uncultured Bacteroidales bacterium
AGAAAGGGCTTCAACCAGGGGTTTTAACCTTTGGTTAATCTTTTGGAAAACATCTTTTTCATATAAAGTGTAGAGATCAATCCTATATTGTCTGCATTTATTTAGAACCTCATCGCGAAGCTTGTAACAGCGTAGCCATTCGGGCTTGATCTGTGTATTTGCAGTGAAAAAGGGTCCGGGGAGAATCACTGAAAAAGGGTCCACCTGAGGCAAATAATCGTATCTTGATGGGGTAACCCCAGAAGGATGCGGCAATGCTTAACAGAGTGGACAAGAATCGAATAATTTTAATGAGCCGCGCGGAGCATAAAGGCTCACGCGCAATAGCCAGAGAACTGAATCTGAACCGTAAGACGGTTCAAAGAGTCCTGCGCAAATACGCCGATGCGATTGCGGCGGAAGACCCCGACGAGGCGCTGCTTCAAGCACTCGCGGAAACGCCCAAGTATGACATATCAGGGCGTCATCCCACGGCGATCACGCCGGAGATGGCGGCAATCATCGATGGTATCCTGGAGGACAATCTTCACAAGAAGGCGATTGGCCTCCGGAAACAATGTGCAAATGGGATCACCATCCATCGTGTGCTCATGGATAAAGGTTATAAGGTGAGCTACACGACCGTCACCCGTTACATACACAGGAAGTTGACAGTGCCCGCCAAGCAGGAAGACGCCTTCGTCCGGATCAGATATGCTCCGGGGCATATCTGCGAGTTCGACTGGGGTGAGATCAAGCTTTACATCGAAGGTAAACTCTGCCGCTTTTACATGGCCGTATTCACTCTTCCATACAGCAACCACCGGAAGGCTTACCTGTTCCGCCACCAGAACACGCTGGCGTTCATGGAGAGCCATCGCAACTACTTCGCGGACATGAAAGGCGCACCCCTGGTCATGGTGTACGACAATATGAAGGTGGCGGTAAAGAAGTTCGTGGGGCCCACTGAACGTGAGCCGACCGACGCGCTTGTGAAAATGAGCTCCTTCTACTGCTACCAGTACCGGTTCTGCAATCCCGCCTCCGGCTGGGAGAAAGGACATGTGGAGAACAGCGTGGGACATGTCCGCCAGCGGGCCTTCGCCATACAGATGCGCTTTGCGACGATAGAAGAGGCGCAGGCGTGGCTGGACCGGGCCTGCGACCAGCTCAACGCCGAGGACGAGTCCATCATGGGCAAGCAGGAGAAGATCAAGGAAGAACTCGGTTCCCTCCAGCCGTGCCCGGGCAAGATTGGCTGCTTCGAGAGCGTCGACTACACCGTGGACAAATACTCCACCGTCAAGATAGGGAACGTGCACTACTCCGTACCGGACATATATGTCGGCAAGCGCCTGACCGTCAAGCTCTACAGTGAGAAGATCACCGTCTACGACTCCGGGAAGAAGGTGGCCGCCCATCAGCGGAGCTACACGGCCGGGCAATGGATCATTGACATAGAACACTATCTTCGCACGCTCCTCCGTAAGCCCGGCGCCGTGGCGTCTTCCGAGGCGCTGCATCAGATGCCGGAAGGCATGAAGGTCATCTTCGAGAAGAGCTTCAAGAATGATCCGAAGGACTTCGTCCAGTTGCTGGTCTATGCCAAGGATCAGGGCTTCTCCTATGAGGAAATCGAGGTGGCCTTTGAGACGCTTCGTTCCCGTGGTCTCAGAAAACCGTCCGGGGAACAGTTGCGGGCCATGCTGCCCTCCCTGCGTAATGGAACCCCGGAGCGACCTGCGGAAAAAGCCAAGGACGACACTGTGGAAGCCATCGCTAAAGCCTCTCAGGTGTCTATAAATGCGCTCGCCTTGATAATGGCTCGAAGGAGCCGGGCATACAGGAACTAAACAACATCAAATCTCAATAAGCAAGCATGTTATGAATACAAAGACAACACTGCGGGACTATGCCAGGATCCTCCGGATGCCGGTCCTGAGGGATGACGTGGACGATCTGATCGTGCAGGCTGCCGAGGAGCATTGGGACTACAGGACCCTCCTGTGCAACGTCTGTGGAAAGGAGGTGGAACATCGGAATGAGAACGGCCGGAGGGAACGTATCCGTCGTGCCGGCTTCCCGCAACTCCTCTACCTGGATGATCTGGATCGGGATGCGCTCCCGGAGGACGGCCGCTATATGCTGCCGCAACTTGAAACGCTGGACTTCATCCGAGAAGGGCGCAACGTCGTCCTCTATGGCAACCCCGGCACCGGGAAAACACACACGGCCATCGGGCTGGGGATAAAGGCCTGCGGAGAGGGCAACTCCGTGCTCTTCACCTCCGTGCCGCACCTCCTTACCCAGATACGCGAATGTCGTTCAGAAAGGACTCTGGGCAGGTTGGAGTCGCGCTTCGAACATTATGACCTCGTCATCTGCGATGAGTTCGGATATGTCAGTTGCGACAAGGAAGGGGGTGAACTGCTCTTCAATCATCTCTCGCTCAGGGCCGGAAAGAAAGCGACCATCATCACAACCAATCTCGCCTTCGACCGATGGAATGAAATCATTCAGGACGAGGTCCTGGTCACTGCATTGGTAGACCGGCTTACCCACAAAGCGCACCTCGTCAATATGACCGGACTATCTTACAGGGTCCGCGAAACGGAAAAAATGAATGCAAAAGACAGTGATCTTTGAACTTTATTATTAACTTTGAACCGTCTTGGGGACCGGACCCCTTTTCACTGAAAAACCGGACCCTTTTTCGCTGCAAATACACAACCATGGATGGTGCATTTGGGCGTGGAGGAACAGGCCATCGCGAGAATCATGACGGTCGCGAGGATGAGAGTGGGGAAGAGATTGAACTGCTTCATAAGATTAATTCGCATGTCTTTGTCTGCAAATATAATGTTTCCATTCTTTAACTCCAATGTGAAATCCTACTACAAGCGTGTCGAAACCCACCACAAGGCTTCCCAAATTGCTCACATGCGCTGGAGAATCCGCGCTGAACGGACACACTGTGCCTATACACAACTGTCCATAACTTTTTGAACTTGTTTTTAGACGAAAATGGGATATTATTTGGGATATAAAATACGAAAAATCCCTCACAGAATGCTCTGTAAGGGATTTTTGCGGAGAGGACGAGATTAGCCAGCCTGCGGCTGCCTCCTCTCGGAGTCTCCGTCGGCAATCAAATGCTGCTTGAGCCAATATGCTCATTGCATTTCAGGCAGGCTTTTTCAAGAACAAGTTCTTGGCAAGCCTGCCTGTAACGCAAATGCCGCACTCTCGTGCGGCATGCAGCAATTTGATTGCTCTGGGCGGAGAGGACGAGATTCGAACTCGTGGTACGGTTACCCGTACGGCAGTTTAGCAAACTGCTGGTTTCAGCCACTCACCCACCTCTCCAGGGGATTCGCGTGAAATCGGACTGCAAAGATATAGTTTTTTTCCTTAATAACAACTTTACTCCCGGCGTTTTTCCTATCTTTGCGCACCGATTGCCGGAACCATGACCGTCAGATTCAGCATACGTTATAATACAAGGTGGGGCGAGAACCTGGTGCTCGTTTCGCACGACAGGGTGCTGCCCATGACCTATGCCGGCGACGGTGTCTGGGAGCTTTGCACTGAGGCCGGCGCTGATATTCTCGATGATTACTTCTATGTGGTGACGGAGAACGGCGTCTGGACGCGAACGGAGTGGACACACCACCATCGCAAGGCAGGAAGAGCTCGCAGAATCGACGCCAACGACTCCTGGATCGATTGCCCCATTCCGGGCTGCCCCTTCACCCGCGAGCATTCCGCCGCCATTTTCGACAGGCCGGGCTTCCGCGGTGCCGGAACGGCTATTCCCGTTTTCTCGCTCCGCAGCGACGAGGGATTCGGGGTTGGGGAATTCAACGACATCCCCGCCTTCGTGGACTGGATGGCAGCAACGGGACAGTGCGTCCTCCAGCTTCTTCCCATAAACGATACTACCCGCAAGGGGGAATGGAGCGATTCCTATCCGTATAATCCTGTTTCCTCCTTCGCACTCCATCCTTTATATATTAATCTGAAAGCCGCTGGAGTAAAGGAAGACGCCGCCTTCCGCGCTCTCAGGAAGGAACTGAACGCTTTGCCGACGGTGGATTATCCGCGCGTGGTGGCGCTCAAGACCAAGTATCTGCTGGAAGCGTTCGGAAAGAAGGGAGAGGCCGACATGGCTTCTGCCGGATACAAAAGATTCGCCGGCGAAAACGCCTTCTGGCTCTCCCCCTACGCCGACTTCTGCGCGAAGCGCGACGGCACCCCCGCGGACTTCCACCGCTGGGTCCAATATCACCTGCATCTCCAGCTTTCGAAGGCAGTGGAATATGCACATTCCAAGGGTGTTTTCCTCAAGGGAGACCTCCCCATAGGAGTAGGACGGGACAGCGTGGACGCGGTTAGCGCTCCTCAACTTTTTAACCTCGATTCCAGCGCAGGCGCTCCTCCGGATTACTTCAGCGCAGACGGCCAGAACTGGGGCTTCCCCACTTACAACTGGGACGAAATGGCTAAGGACGGTTACGCCTGGTGGCTCGCCCGCCTGCGCAACATGGCAAAATACTTCGACGCCTTCCGCATCGACCATATTCTCGGCTTCTTCCGCATCTGGGAGATTCCTCTCCCGGAAAAGAGCGGCAAGGCAGGACACTTCAACCCGGCACTGCCCTTCCTGGAGAGCGAAATAGCCGCCGCAGGGCTTCCGACCGAAGGTCTCTTCCTCGAGGATCCCCGTCGCAAGGGCTTCTTCCATCCGCTCATAAGCCCCGACACTTCCCGTCTTGAGCCCTGGCAGAAAGAGCGCTTCGACGCCATGTACACCGACTTCTTCTACCACCGTCACAACTCCTTCTGGGCACAGGGGGCCATGCGTAAACTCCCCCGGCTGCTCTCCTGCACCGGGATGCTTGCCTGCGGCGAAGACCTCGGAATGATTCCGGACTGCGTGCCCGGGGTGATGGACCACGAGCGCATACTGTCGCTGGAGATGGCACGAATGGAAAAGGGCCGTCCCTGGCCCAGGCTCGCAGTGGTCGCGACCTCAACCCACGACATGAGTTCCATTCGCCTGTGGGGAAGCGACGAAAAGGCCCCCTCCGACTGCCGCCGTATACTCTGGAATCATCTGGATTCGGACCCGATGCTGGCCATCTTCCCCATGCAGGACTGGCTCTCCATGGACGGGTCTCTCAGAAATCCCGACCCGCTCGCCGAGCGCATCAACGATCCCGCCAACCCCGACAATAAATGGTGCTGGCGTATGCACTTGACAATCAAAGAATTAAAGGAGAATTCCGACTTCTGCTCCGAGGTCGCAGGACTGATTCGCGACAGTCGTCGCTAGCGCTCAGAATTTAACGCTTCCTATCTTGTGTTTCGAGAAAGTGTAGCCCTTTCCGGCTCCGACTATTTCCTTGTCCGCCTCGGCGGCTGCCGTACCGAAATCGATAACAACTCCGTTCATCAGGAAATCCATTTCCGTCTTCTGAAGGTCGCGCCCCGCCGCGGAAAGCTTCTCCCGGAGGGGAGGCAGATCTTTTTCCATGGCAAGGATGCGCTCCTGCAGTTCGGCCCTGCCTTCGCCGTCCGATTCGGCGTAACTTATCCGGAGCGCTGAAAGCACTTTGTCGTAGAGTGCCAGCGAGTCGCGCAGGGAGCGGACTCGGGACACCTGCTCCAGATAAAGCGCGAGACTTCCGTCGCCCCCGTCGTTGCCGGACATTACGTCGTGGTTATTAACCTTCTTGAGGTCGTCCGCCGGATTGAGTTCGCAGAGTTCGCGCAGGGCTTCGACGCTTTCCACCGGAGAACTTACCGCCATCACCTCAGTTTCCAGAACATATATGCAGACGCTGTCCGCCGGGCATCCGCGGTTGGATGCGAAGATGCTGTATTTGCCGTCCGGAGTATTCAGGAAGAGGAAATCATCCCCAGGCGACGAATAGGGGAAGCCCAGGTTGCGCGGAGTTCCCCATGTTCCGTCCTCCGCGGGGTCGCAGACATAAAGGTCGAATCCTCCTACTCCGTACAGGCCCCTGGATGCAAAATAAAGTTTCCCGCCGCTCACCATGGGATAAATGTCGTCTTCCGGAGAAGAAACGTTTACCACACGGTCAATGCTGTCTCCGGGGGCACGGCGCATTATATTGCGCACTCCGAGGCTGTCCGGAGCCGACCAATAAAGATCTTTGGCCCCTTCTGGGGCATAGATTGCAGCGGCCGCCGGGCCTCCGAGGGAGTCGAGTGCGTTAGGAGTCGGGTGCCAGCTCCTGTCGGGGAGGGGGTAATAAAGGAAGAAATCCTTCCGGGAGAAGCGCTGACGCGCGACCACCTTGGGGCGGGTGCAGAAATCTGCGAGGTTGAGTCCATTGGTGCAGCGGGTGATGCGGTCCTCTATCTCCGCTTTGCGGAGGCTGTCCCGGCAGAGTACCAGCGCCTCGCGATATTTGGAGAGGGCCCCGGCGAAGTCGTACGCTCCGGCCATGTCGTCCGCGTCCAGGAGCAGGAATTCGTATCTGGGGATAGGGATGGCCCTGGGGGTGGAAAGAGTGTCCTGCCCGGCAACGAGGGTGCTGTCCGTCTGCGCACGGAGAGCCCCTGAAGCGAACGCCAGGCAAAGGGCCACGGCCACATATTTGACACGTACGAGCATCTGTTTTAGTCCGGACAGATTGCAAAATTAAGAAATAAACTCTAAATTTGTCGGCTTATTTACTGAATAGTAATTTTAAATCAATAAACAGCTATGCAAAATAAAGGTGCTATCAAGTTTGTAGCCATCATGCTTCTGATCGCCTGCGTCTGGCAGCTTTCCTTCACTCTCGTGACGGGAATCCAGAACAACAAGGCCAAGAAGTATGCCGAGGCCGCAGTGCTTGCAGTCCGGGAGACTCCCGCTTTCGCCAGGGTTGCGGAGGCGGACCAGGCCTACTATCTCGACTCCATCCGCAAAGAGAGCCAGAGGTGGTACACCGATTCCATTTCCTCCGAAAAAGTTTACTTCGGATACACGTTCAAAGACGTCCGTGCCAAGGAGATCAACCTCGGCCTCGACCTCAAGGGAGGTATGAACGTTATGCTGCAGGTGCAGCTCGAGGACCTCGTAAAGGCCCTGTCCGGCAATAGCATGGATCCCGACTTCCTGCGTTCCGTCGAACTCGCCAAGACCCGCAGCGTCACTTCCCAGTCCGACTTCATCACTCTCTTCGGCGAGGCATGGAACGAGGTCTCCGGCGGTGCCAGGCTCAGCCAGATCTTCGGAACCTACGAGATGCGCGACCAGATCAAGCCCGAATCCACCAACGAGGAGGTTCTCTCCGTTATCCGCAACGAGGCGGAGAGTGCAGTATCCAACTCCTTCAACGTACTGCGCAACCGTATCGACCGCTTCGGCGTTACCCAGCCTTCCATCCAGAAGCTCGGCAACTCCGGCCGCATCCTCGTGGAACTCCCCGGCGTCAAGGAGCCTGAGCGCGTACGTAAGCTGCTTCAGGGAACCGCTTCGCTGGAATTCTGGACCACGTTCGACAACGCTGAGATTTCCCCCTACCTCATGGAGGCCAACTCCGCTCTCGCCGAAATCCTGAAGGCCGAGAACGAGGCTCCTGCTAAGGTTGAGCCCGCAAAAGAGGCCAAGGACATTGTGGAAGAGGAACTCGGTGCCCAGGAGAAGGAAGATGCAGGACTCGAAGCCTACAAGGCTGAGAATCCTCTCTTTGCCGTGCTCCAGCCTTCCCAGGCCCAGGGCAACGCCTGCATCGGCTACGCCAACGCCGCCGATACGGCCCGCATCAACCGCTATCTCGCCATGCCGCAGATTGCGGCCATCTTCCCCGTCGAATTCCGTCCCATGTGGAGCGTAAAGCCCGCATCCTACCTCGGAAGCGACAACATCTACGAGCTGGTTGCCATCAAGGCCGCCTCGCGTGACGGACAGGCTCCCCTGGACGGAAGCGTAGTGACCGACGCCCGCGTGTCGTACAACAACCAGCGCAACGGTGAGCCTACCGTCTCCATGACTATGAACGCCGAGGGCGCCAACGTCTGGGCACACCTCACCAAGGATAACATCGGCCGCCAGATAGCCATAGTGCTCGACGGAACCGTTTATTCCTATCCTACCGTCAACGGCGAAATCACCGGAGGCAACTCCGAGATTTCCGGCCACTTCGACGTGGAGGAAGCCACCGACCTTGTCAACGTGCTCAAGTCCGGTAAACTTCCCGCTCCCGCCACTATCGTCCAGGAGCAGGTCGTTGGACCTTCGCTCGGTGCCAAGTCCATCAAGGACGGTATGATCTCGTTCATCATCGCCTTCCTGCTGGTTCTGGTTTACATGGTGTTCTTCTATCAGGGCGCAGGCCTCGCCGCTGATGCCGCCCTGCTTACCAACGTGGTGCTGCTGTTCGGTACCCTCGCCTCCTTCGGCGCGGTTCTGACCCTGCCCGGTATCGCCGGTCTCGTGCTCACCCTGGGTATGGCAGTGGACGCCAACGTTATCATCTACGAGCGTGTTAAGGAAGAGCTTAAGGCCGGCAAGGGCCTCAGCAAGGCTATCGCCGACGGTTATTCCAACGCCTACTCGGCAATTATCGACGGCCAGCTCACCACCCTGCTCACCGGTCTGGTGCTGTTCTTCTTCGGTTCCGGCCCCGTCAAGGGCTTCGCAACCACCCTCATCGTGGGTATCATCACCTCGGTGATCACCTCCATCTTCATCACCCGCCTCATCTTCGAAGCCAGGGTGGCAAAGGGCAAAGGCATCACCTTCGAGAACAATCTTACCCGCAACTTCCTCAAGAACACCCACATCAACTTCCTCGGTGCCCGCAGGTGGTCCTACACCATCTCCGGACTCGTGATAGTCATCGCCATCGCATCCATCTTCACCAAGGGCTTCACCTACGGTGTCGACTTCACCGGCGGCCGCACCTACGTGGTACGCTTCGACCAGCCCGTGCTTGCCGAGGATGTCCGCGCTGCGGTGAACGGAGTGTTCGATGCCGCTGCAGCTGAGAACGAGGGCGCGAAGGGCGCTTCCGTCGAGGTCAAGCAGTTCGGTGGCGACTCCCAGATGAAGATCACCACCTCCTACAAGGTTAACGACGAATCCTCTTCGGTCGATACCGAGATCGAAGGAATGCTCTATGAGGCCCTCAAAGGTATGTTCGTGGAAGACATGAGCCTTACCGACTTCACCTCCACGCTCGACAGCCCCAACGGAATCATCTCCTCCGACAAGGTGGGCGCTTCCATCGCTAACGATATCAAGCGCGACGCCATCATCTCCGTCATCCTTGCCCTCTTCATCATCTTCGCTTACATTGCGGTGAGGTTCAGGGGCTGGACATGGGGTCTCGGCGGCGTGGTTTCGCTGGCCCACACGGCAATCATCGTCATCGGATTCTTCTCGCTGTTTACCGGAGTGCTGCCGTTCAACCTCGACGTCGACCAGACGTTTATTGCGGCAATACTTACCATCATCGGTTACGCCATCAACGATAACGTGGTTATCTTCGACCGTATCCGTGAGAATAAGATGCTCCATCCCAATACCGACTTTGCAGAGACGGTCAACACCTCTCTCAACGCTACCCTCACCCGTACGATGAACACTTCGGTGTCCACCCTCCTGCCTATGGTTGCTATCGCGATCTGGGGCGGTGAGAGCATCCGCGGTCTGTCCGTAGCCCTCATCCTCGGTATTATCATAGGTACTTACGCCTCCATCATGATCGGTACTCCGATTATGTTCGACAGCACCCGCAAGGCTGCCGCCAAAAAGTAAGGGGACCGTTACCTGTTGATAAATTATTAAGGCGTCCGGCTTTCAAAGTCGGGCGCTTTTTATTACATTTGTATGCTATGGCTTTCGTACATCTCCACGTTCATACTGAGTATTCCATCCTCGATGGAATGTCCAATATCAACAAGCTCTTCACCCGGGCTTCGGAGCTCGGGATGCCCGGTCTCGCCATTACCGACCACGGCAATATGTACGGCGTGAAGGAGTTCTTCGACGTCAGCGCCAAGTTCCCCGACATAAAGCCCATAATAGGCTGCGAAGCGTACGTTACCACACACTACGACCATAAACTCAAGGATAACGACCACCGTAAATACTACCACCTGATTCTGCTCGCGAAGAACTACACCGGATACAAGAACCTCATCAAGATAGTTTCCACCGGGCACATCGAGGGTATGTACTTCGGCAAACCCCGCGTCAGCCACGAGGTTCTGGAGAAGTATCATGAGGGCCTTATCTGCTCGTCTGCCTGCATAGCTGGAGAAATCCCGCGCCTGGTTCTCGCAGGGGACATGGAAGGCGCCGAAAAGGCGATCGAATGGCACAAGAAGGTCTTCGGGGACGACTATTATCTGGAGGTCATGCTTCACAAGACCAAGGTCCCCGGCATGTCCACCGACCTTTACCAGAACCAGCTGAAGTATTCCAAGGCGCTGTTCGAACTCGGGGCTAAGATGGGGGTCAAGGTCATAGCCACCAACGACGCTCACTTCGTACGCGAAGAAGACGGCCCCGCTCACGACAGGCTTATCTGCCTTACCACCAACACTCTGGTGGACGACCCAAACCGCCTTCGCTACACGCAGCAGGAATACCTCAAGAGCGAGGAGGAGATGGCCGCCCTGTTCCCGGATCACCCCGAGGCTCTGGCCAACACCATCGAGATCCTGGACAAGGTCGAACGCTACAATATCAACAGCGACCACATCCTTCCCAAATACAATATCGACCCTGCGTTCCTCAAGGATATCGACCATTATCTTGAAGAATATAAGGAGATCATAGACAACGGCCGTAACGACGCCAACGGGAACTACCGCGGCGACGAATTCTGCCGCTCCGTAGCCTACCTGTGCCACCTTACATGGGCCGGTGCCGAACAGCGTTACGGTAGCAGGACCCAGGAAGACGCCGAACTCCGCAGCCGTATCGACTTCGAGCTCAAGACCATCTCCTACATGGGCTTCCCGGACTACTTCCTCATAGTCCAGGACTTTATCAACTGGGCCAAGAACAACGGGATCTCGGTGGGGCCCGGACGAGGCAGCGCCGCCGGCTCGGTCGTATCGTACTGCCTGCGCATAACCAACCTCGACCCTATCAAATACGGTCTCCTGTTCGAGCGTTTCCTGAACCCCGAGCGTATCTCCATGCCTGATATAGACGTGGACTTCGACGATGAGGGCCGCTACAGGGTTATCCAGTACGTTCAGGACCTTTACGGAGCCGACCATATTTCGCACGTCATCACCTTCGGAACCATGGCCGCAAAGCTGGCCGTGAAAGACGTGGCCCGAATCAGCAACCTCCCCATCAGCGAGAGCAACAGGCTCACCAAGATGATTCCGGACCGTCCGTTCGTGATAAAGGAGAACGGCGAAGAAAAGGAATACAAACCCACTCTGGCAAACTGCATAAAATACGTGGCCGAGATCAGGCGGGAGTACGAAAAGGGCGAACCGCTCGTGCGCGAAGTCCTGGATTATGCCATGAAGCTGGAGGGCTGCGTCCGTCAGGTCGGCATCCACGCCTGCGCCATGATCATAGGCCGCGGCAACCTTACCGATTACATCCCCATCACGATGGGCGAGGATAAGGGAACAGGACAGAAGGTCTGGGTGAGCCAGTACGAAGGCTCCCAGATCGAGGACGTGGGTATGCTCAAGATGGACTTCCTCGGACTGAAGACCCTCAGCATCATCTCCCGCTGCCTGGACCTCATCAAAAAGCGCGGAGGCCCGGATATCGACATTGAGGCCATCCCCATCGACGACCCGGCCACCTTCGACCTTTACTCCCGCGGCGACACCAAGAGCGTGTTCCAGTTTGAATCCGGCGGCATGCGCGAGCACCTGATGCGCCTGCGCCCTGAACGCTTCGAGGACCTCATCGCAATGAACGCCCTCTACCGGCCCGGGCCCATGGATTACATCCCCGACTTCATCAGCGGCAAGAACGACCCTTCCAAGGTGCATTACGACCTTCCGGAGATGTCCGGGCTGCTGGCGGAGACCTACGGAGTTACCGTTTACCAGGAGCAGGTCATGCTGCTGTCGCAGTCGCTGGCCGGGTTCTCCAAGGGCAAGGCCGATAAGCTCCGCAAGGCCATGGGAAAGAAGAAGAAGGATATCCTGGACGGGCTGAAGAAAGACTTCATGGAAGGCGCAGTGGAAAAGGGCCATCCCAAGAAGATCCTGGAAAAGATCTGGAGCGACTGGGAAGCATTCGCAAAATATGCCTTCAATAAGTCGCACGCAACCTGCTACGCTTGGGTCAGCTACCAGACCGCATGGCTGAAGGCACACTATCCCAGCGAATTCCAGGCAGCCAACCTTACCCAGCAGAGTTCCAACATGGACGAACTCAAGGCCATCATGGCCGACTGCAAGAAGGGAGGCATCAACGTCCTCATCCCCGATATCAACGAATCGGCGAAAGACTTCTCCGTTAACAAGAAGGGAGATATACGCTTCGGTCTCGGCGGACTCAAAGGCTTCGGCGAGAACATAGTCAACGCCATCATCGACGAGCGTACACAGCGCGGACCATTCGCCGACGTGTGGGACTTCATGGAGCGCATGGCGATATATGCACAGCGTCAGGACAAACCCGTAAGCATCAACCGCCGCTCTCTTGAAACCCTCATCAACGCCGGATGCTTCGACTCGTTCGGATACCGCCGCAACCAGTTCTACTCCCCCTGCAAGAACGGAGAGCTGTTTGTCGACGAACTGGTGAAATACGCGGAGCTTTACCGGAACGACCAGGTCGACAGCGCCAGCTCGCTGTTCGGTGAGGTGGAGGAAATGAAGCCCAAGCGTCCGGAGATGCCGGTATTCACCGGCGAAGACGATATTCTGGATCTTCTTCAGAAAGAGAAGGAGGTTGTGGGAATGTACCTTTCTTCCCACCCTCTCGACCGTTATTTCTTCGAGATCAAGACCTTTACCAACTGCAAACTCGCAGAGCTTCCCCAGCGCATCGACGAAGACGAGAAGTCCGAAACCAAAGAGAAGATTGCCATCGCGGGCATAGTCACCGAGGTCAAGAACGTAACCACCCGTTCCGGCTCTCCCGGCGGACGCATCACGCTCGAAGACTACAGCGGCCCTTACGAGATTGCACTCTTCGGCAAAGACTTCGAAGCCTACATGGCCTACATGCAGCTTCACTCCCAGCTATTCATCGAAGGAGAGGTTGCCGAGAGGTATACCATCAGCAAGGAAGAGAAGGCTAAAGGCCGCAAGGCCCCGTACTCGTTCCGCATCAAGAACGTGAGCCTGCTCGGCAACGTGTCGTCGAGCAAGATAAAGTCGCTGCAGATCAGCATCGACTCCTCCCTGCTTAACGAGGCTTTCCGAAAGAACCTGCTGCGCCTCATTAAGGCCTGGCCCGGAACGACCACCCTTAAGGTATGGCTCAACGACGCCCCTACCGGTTACAGGGTGGAACTGCATTCAAAAAAGTTCCAGGTCACCGTTTGCTCAGATTTGCTGGGCGGCCTGGAACATTTGGGGATTCCCTATACTGCTGAAGTCTAGCGCTTGAGGTCGAAGCCTATCTTGAGGCCCTTGACCTGCTCCACCAGAGAAAGGATTCCGGAGGTTGAACCCGCACGTGCGGAGACGACCTTCGCAGCCTTGCTTGCGAATGCGAGGAACTTGTCGGCATCGAAGAGTATCTGGCAGCCTTCGACGCTGGCGGCCACGGTGCCGGTCATGGAAAGGTAGTTATAAACCTTTCCGAACTTCATCTGAACGGTCTTGTCGCTGTAGGTATAAGTACCGGACGCGATGACTTTGCTGCCGTTCGAAATGGTGAAGGTATTGTCCGCGGCATAAGTAATGACGGCGGAGCCGGCCTTGATGCCGACCTTCCCGAGGTAGCCGTCAATCTTCTTTTCCAGATTCTCCTTGTACGCGGTGGCGGCGAGAGTGGTAAGGGTGTTATCGGTCTCGACGGCGGTGGCGCAACCGTTGTAAGTCCAGGTGCCGGGGAGGCTGACGGTGACTGCCTGCGAGATGACGGATCCGAGCACGGAACCGAGAATGTCGGCAGCGGTGGAAGAGGTCTCCTCAGAAGAGGATCCTCCAAAGATTCCCTTAAGCGAACCGAGCAGTCCGCTCTGCGCGAAAGCGCCGGTGGCGACCGCCATGGCGCAGCAGATTGTGATTATCTTTTTCATATTCATTGGTTGTTATTCGTCCGTGTTTTCCTGTCGTTCCCAGCCCTGGGCCCTGAGCGGAATCTCCACACCTTCGGGGGAGACAAGGCAGGCGCCGGCCTCGGGAAGGGCGAGGTGTCCGACTATGTCGAAGGTAGGGAATTCCTTGCGGAATTTCTCCATACCAAGTATGGGAACGGCGAACAAAATCTGTAAGTCCTCCCCACCATTCATTGCCGCAGAGACAGGGTCCAGATTAAGTTTTCTCCCCAGTTCAAAGGTGTTCCCCTCAAAGGGGATGCGGTCGGCATAAACCTTGGCGCCGAGGGAGGTTTCGCGGGCTATGCGGAGCACCGCGTCGGCGAGTCCGTCGCGTATCACGCAGGCGGCCGACGGGAGCAGCGAAGCCTCTTCCATACGGGAAAGAATCCCTGCCTCCAGCTCCGGTCGGAGGTAAGCCCCGACCAGCATCTTATACCTCTCCATCTCCTCCGCCGAAGAGGACCCCGCCTCGAAGCGGACACGCTCACGCTCCAGGACCTGAAGCCCCAGGTAGGCGGCCCCGAGTCTTCCGGTCACGCACAACAGATCCTTGCTCTTGGGCTTGGGACGACGGACTTCGGTAAGCTTGAGCCGTTCGCCCCAGGCGCTGACGCTTATGCAAAGACCGTTGCGCGACGGGCGAAGATCGAGGTTCACTTCCTTGTATCCATGCTCCTCAGCCGCAGCCTTCGCGCCACTCCAAATCTCCTGTATCTGGGGGTAGTCCAGTTTAGCGCTTACGCCCATTACGACGGAAAGGCTCTGCGGATGTCTGAGCTGGGCGTACAGTTCGGCCGTCGCCGAAACCACCGCCTTATAGCCGAGATGTTTCAGGGGGAAATAGACCAGATTGAAGTCCACCCCTTCGAGCATCACCCTGTGCGCCGCCGCTCCGAAAGGCTGGAAAGGTGACCCTTCGAAAAGCCGGCGCAGGGCTTCCTGCTTGCCTATGTCCGAGAACTTTTCGTCCGCCATGGTTTAAAGGTTGCGGAGCAGGCGGCTGAGCGACACCTTACGCTCTATCATGTCGTGGAGTTCCGGGATGGGGACACGGACCTGCTCCATGGTGTCGCGCTCGCGCACTGTGACGCAGTGGTCCTCCAGACTCTGATGGTCTACGGTTATGCAGAAAGGTGTGCCGATGGCATCCTGCCTGCGGTAGCGCTTTCCTATGCTGTCCTTCTCCTCATACTGGCAGTTGAAGTCGTATTTGAGGTCGTCCATTATCTCCTGCGCAATCTCCGGCAGGCCATCCTTCTTTACGAGGGGAAGAACTGCGGCCTTGACGGGAGCAAGAGGAGCGGGAATGCTGAGAACCACGCGGGTTTCACCGTTCTCGAGGGTCTCCTGCCTGTAGGAATGCGACAGCACCGTGAGGAACATACGGTCCACTCCGATGGAAGTTTCCACGCAGTAGGGAACGTAGCTTTCGCCCGTTTCGGGATCGAAGTAGGTAAGCTTCTTTCCGCTCAGCTGCTGATGGTTTCCGAGGTCGAAATCGGTGCGGCTGTGGATACCTTCAAGCTCCTTGAATCCGAAGGGGAAATTGAACTCGATATCGGTGGCGGCGTTCGCGTAGTGGGCCAGCTTCTCATGATCGTGGAAGCGGTAATTGGCGTCGCCCATTCCGAGATTCTTGTGCCACTTCATGCGGAATTCCTTCCACTTGCGGAACCATTCCATCTCGGTCCCGGGCTTGCAGAAGAACTCCATCTCCATCTGTTCGAACTCGCGCATGCGGAAGATGAACTGACGGGCAACCACCTCGTTACGGAAAGCCTTTCCTATCTGCGCTATGCCGAAGGGGATCTTCATGCGTCCCGTCTTCTGCACGTTGATATAGTCCACGAATATGCCCTGGGCGGTCTCCGGACGCAGATACACGGTGTTGGCGCCTTCGCCGGTGGAACCGAACTGGGTACTGAACATGAGGTTGAACTGACGTACGTCGGTCCAGTTTTTGGTGCCGGAAATAGGGCAGACTATGTTGCAGTCAAGGATTATCTGCTTGTACTCGTCGAGGTCGTTGGCCTTTTCGGCAGCAAGATAGCGGTTGTGAACCTCCTCGTAGTGGGCTTTTTCGCGAAGCACGTTGGGATTGGTTTCGCGGAACTTCTCCTCGTCGAAGGCGTCACCGAAACGCTTGCGTCCCTTCTCGACCTCCTTGTTGATCTTCTCCTCTATCTTCGCGAGATAGTCCTCGATCAGTACGTCGGCGCGATAACGCTTTTTGGAATCGCGGTTGTCGATGAGGGGATCGTTGAAGGCCGCAACGTGCCCGGAAGCAACCCAGGTGCTGGGATGCATGAAGATGGCGGCGTCGATTCCGACTATATTCTCGTTAAGGCGCACCATCGCGTCCCACCAGTACTTTTTGATGTTGTTCTTGAGTTCCACGCCGAGCTGGCCGTAGTCGTAAACGGCTCCGAGGCCGTCATAAATCTCACTGGACGGGAAGATAAACCCGTACTCCTTGCAGTGTGCGACCAGAATCTTGAAGAGTTCGTCTTGTGTCATATCGTACAAATTTAATTATTTTCCATTACTTGGGCGAGCAGCGGCTTCACAAAGGCGCGGCCTTCCACCTGCGGATGCGGAATCGTCAGTTCCGGGGTATTCATGCGCACATTTCCATACAGGAGAATATCGATATCGATAATGCGGCTGCGGTAGATGCGGCTGCCGTCGGGGGCATATTCCGGGCTGTCTTCGCGCCCGAGATGTTTCTCGATGCGTTTGCAGATTTCCAGGATGGTCTCAGGCCGCTTGCGCGTGTTGTATCGAACCACGCAGTTCAGGAATTCGGGCCCTTCAAAGCCCACCGGTTCGGTGGCAATTATCTCCGACATGGCTTCGTATCGTCCGAAATACGAATTCAGGAAGCTTATGGCGGACATAATGTTGGTCCTCCGGGCTCCGATATTGCTGCCAAGTTCCAGATAAAGGGCTGCCATACTAAAAATCAGGATCCATTCCGAGCGCCACACGGGCTTCGTCGGAGAGCATGCTCCGGTCCCAAACGGGCTCGAAAGTAAGGTCTATAGTGCATTTTTTAATCCCCGGCGTCATTTCGACGCTGCGCTGGACTTCTCCCATCACCTCGTCGGCCATGGGACAGTTGGGGGCGGTAAAGGTCATCAGGATATGGACTTCCCGGGCCTTGTTGATGTTCAGTTCGTATATCAGCCCGAGATCGTAGATGTTTACGGGGATCTCCGGGTCGTACACCTGCTTGAGCGCAAGGACGACGGCGTCGTAGAGGGGAGAGAGTTCCTTTACGTCCTCAGGAGTGAGTATCTCGTTGGTATCAGGCATATTCCTGCGCCTCCTTGCGTATTCTGTCTATCATCGCCGCCAGCCCGTTGGCGCGGGTGGGCGAAAGATTCTCCTTCAGTCCTATTTCTTCCACGAAGCCGAAGTCGTCGCCGGCTATTTCGGCAGCCGTGCGTCCGTTGTAGACCCCGACCAGCATCGCGATAATTCCGCGCGTTATTATGGCGTCGCTGTCGGCACGGAACCAAAGCCGTCCGTCCCGCAGTTCTGTGTCAAGCCAAACTCTTGATTGACAGCCCTTTATGAGCTTATCTTCTGTCTTTTGTTCCACGGGGAACGGTTCTAAATTCTTCCCCAACTCGATGAGAAACTCGTATTTGTCCATCCACTCGTCCATGAGGGCGAATTCTTCAACCACAGCGGCTTTAGCCTCGGCAAGAGTTTCCATCATCTAAGCATTTTTATAGCCTTGTCCAGGCTTTCTATAAAGTAAAGCGCCTCCTCTTCCGTGTTGTACGGAGAGAAGGACGCTCTCAACATTCCGGTAACTCCGAACCTTGTCATGAGAGGCTCGGCGCACATCTGACCGGAACGAAGGGCTATGCCCATCTTATCCAGGATCAGCGCCAGATCCTCATGGTGTACGCCTTCGACCGCGAAGGAGAACAGCGGAAGTTTGGCCGACCTGTCGTCCGGAAGACCGTAAATGTGTACGTCCGGCCTTGCGGTCAAAGCGTCCAGAACCGTGTTCTTCGTCCTGGCATAAGCTGCCTGCAACTCGGGATCGCCCATCAGTTCCAGCATTGCGATGGCGGGAACAAGGGTGGGAACCCCGGAAATATTCTGGGTTCCGGCCTCAAAACGGAACGGCGCCTTGGCAAAGGTGCTTCCTTCCCACGAAACGCTGTCTATCATCTCGCCACCGCCCATGTAAGGAGGCATTGCATCCAGCAGCGACTTTCGACCATATAAAACTCCAACCCCGGGAGACCCATACATTTTGTGTGCGGAGAAAGCGTAGAAATCGCAATCCAGGTCCTTTACATTCACCTTCAGGTGCGCAACAGCCTGGGCGCCATCCACCAGCACAAGCGTACCGTTGGCATGGCAGGCGGCCACAATCTCCTTTATAGGATTGATTATTCCGAGGACATTGGAGACCTCCGCAACGCAGCAGATGCGGGTGCGGGGACTAAGCAGGGAAGGAAGAAGATCAATGCGTAGAACGCCCTTTTCGTCCACAGGCAACACCTTGATACTCAACCCTTTATCTTTGGCAAGCAGCTGCCAGGGGATTATATCGGAATGGTGTTCGCTCCCTGCGATCAGGACTTCGTCTCCGGCGCGGAAGAAGCCTTCCATGCGCCCGAGAGAACCCGCGACAAGATTAATCGAATGGGTGGTTCCCGACGTGAAAACTATTTCCCCGGGGTCCGCTCCAAGAAAACCGGCAACCGCGCTGCGAGCATCCTCAAAGGCACGGGTTGCCACGTTGGCGGTATGATGCACGGCCCTGTGGAGATTGGAATTCAGGCGCAGGGACATCTCATCCCACTTTTCGACCACCGAAACCGGGCGCAGCGAAGTGGCCGCATTGTCCAGATAGACCAGCGGCTTTCCGTAAACACTTTCCCCGAGCTGGGGGAACAGCGACCTGAGTTCCGAAACCCTCATATTCTTCGCTTATAGAAAGGCAAATTTAGCATTTTTTGCCTACATTTGTGCAGAAAACGGCTTCAAATATGATTGATTACATCTCCGGAAAAATCGCTGAACTGACCCCAACCCGCGTAGTGGTCGACAATAACGGAATAGGCTATGGCCTTGAAATCTCGCTCCAAACCTATGCCCTGCTCGAAAATAAGCCATCCGCAACGGTTTACGTTCAGACCCAGGTAAACAACAGGGACGGCATTGAGATCAGTTACGGCTTTGCTGAAAAAGAGGAAAGGGCTCTGTTTCAATTAATTACGAGTGTTTCCGGGATGGGCGCAGCCTCCGCCCGCATGATGCTGTCGTCGCTTTCGCCGGAAGAGTTGCGTCAGGCCATCCTTTCCGAAGATATCAACCGCATCAAATCAATCAAGGGCATAGGACTCAAGACCGCACAGAGACTCATTCTTGAACTAAAAGACAAGATTGTTAAAGGAGAGGGCTCCGACGATTCCGTTCTGTTCCAGGGATCGGCAAACGAGATTGTGGACGAGGCAACGTCCGCGCTGCAGATGCTTGGATTCAATAAGGCGAATATCAACAAGGCTATTCAGGCCATCCTGAAGCAGCATCCCACGGCCAAGGTAGAAGAGATTATCAAAGCCGCTCTGCAGATGCTTTAAGGAAATAATCAGCGTCCGAAATAGACCAGAAGGACGGAAATATCCGCTGGAGAAACACCGGAAATACGTGAGGCCTGGGCGATAGTGCGCGGAGCATATCGCTTGAGTTTTTGCCGGCATTCGATAGTAAGCCCGCTCACACGGTCGAAGTCAAAATCTTCCGGAATCTTCAAATCTTCCAGCCTCTGAAGCTTCTCCGCCATCTTTATCTCCCGGTCAATATATCCTCGATATTTCAGCGAGATTTCGACCGATTCAACCACCTTTTCGTCAAAAGTTCCACGTGGAACAATTTTGATTAAATCGGCCAGATTAACCTCGGGACGAAGGGCTATTTCCGAAATACGTTTTGATTCTGAAATGGCAGAAGATCCGACTGATTCCAGGTACGGATTCGCCTGTTCACAAGTAAGATTAGTACTGTCGCAGAACTCTGTCAGATCTTGAACCAGCTCGTATTTCCGCATGGTAAGGTCGTAGCGTTCTTTGGTAGCAAGGCCTATCTCAAATCCCTTTCCGGTAAGCCTCTGGTCGGCATTATCCTGACGTAAAAGAATGCGGAATTCCGCCCTGGAAGTGAACATTCTGTAGGGTTCATCTACTCCCTTGGTGATCAGATCGTCAATTAAAACCCCAATGTAAGATTCGTCCCTGCCAAGGATAAAAGGCTCAGATTCCCGAAGTTTAAGATGCGCGTTTATACCTGCAACAAGCCCTTGAGCAGCGGCCTCTTCATAGCCGGTGGTTCCATTGACCTGCCCTGCCAGATAGAGGTTTTCTATAACCTTGGACTCAAGTGTCGGACGTAGTTGCGAAGGATCGAAATAGTCATACTCAACAGCATAGGCCGGCTTGAAAATATGGGCGTTTTCAAGTCCTTTTATAGCATGCAGGGCGTCCAATTGAACTTGCAAAGGGAGCGACGAAGAGAATCCCTGAAGATAGTATTCCGACGTTCCCCGGCCTTCAGGTTCAAGGAATAACTGATGGGCGTCGTTCTCGGGAAATACCCTGAGCTTATCCTCAATACTGGGGCAATACCTGGGGCCTATGCCATGAATGAGCCCGGTAAATAGCGGCGACTCGTCGAATCCCGAACGAAGTATGTCGTGAACCTTCTGGTTAGTGTGCAGGATATAGCAATACATCTGCTCCCCGCTCTTCTGAATCGCTGACGGAATCGGGAGAAAACTGAAGCGATCGGGCTTGTCGTCCCCAAGTTGGACGGAAAGAGATGCCGTGTCTACCGAACGGATGTCGATCCTGGGCGGAGTGCCAGTCTTCATGCGGCCGGTATTAATTCCCCGCTCTGCGAGCTGTTCGGTCAGACCAAGAGAGGGCTGCTCTCCGATACGACCTCCGGCAAAACTGTGCCGACCGATAAAAAGTTTGCCTCCAAGGAAGGTTCCGGCGGTCAAAATAAGCGCCTGAGACTTAAAAATTGCTCCTGTATTCGTGCGAACTCCGCAGATTTTTGAATTCTCAAAGAGAAAAGAAGTAACAATATCTGCGTAAATGTCTAATTTACAATTACTTTCAAGCAAACGACGCCATTCGAGCGAGAAAGCGATTTTGTCGCACTGCGCACGGGGGCTCCACATGGCAGGGCCCTTGCTCCTGTTGAGCATACGGAACTGCAAAGTAGTGGCATCAGTAACCAGACCGGTATATCCTCCAAGGGCATCTATCTCTCTGACTATCTGACCTTTAGCAATACCGCCGACGGCTGGATTGCAACTCATGCGGGCAAATCCGCGAAGGTCCATGCTGATCAGAAGGACAGACGAACCGAGATTAGCGGCGGCCATTGCGGCCTCACAGCCGGCATGACCTCCACCAACAACGATAATGTCGTACCTCTCCTGCATTCTATGTCTACTTTGCCGTTCCGCAGACCACGGGGCGGAGCCCGAGATAATAATCTTCCTTGGCGCGCATCTGCTTCTGCTCGGCGGAAGTATGGTCGTCGTAGCCGATAAGGTGAAGCAGTCCGTGCACCATCACCCTGTTCAACTCGTCCCGGAACTCAACATCGAAATGTTCGGCATTGTCACGAACGCTGTCTATGCTTATGAACAGGTCTCCTGAGAGGACGTTCCCTTCGCAATAATCGAAGGTGATGATGTCGGTAAAATAGTCGTGATTAAGATAGCGGATATTGACGTCGAGAAGGTAGTTGTCCGAACAAAAGATAATGTTGATGTCGCCAAGACTGCGAACCTCGCTCTCAGCAACGAATTTCAGCCACTTATTGTTCAGGGCCTTACCCTTGAAGTCGAACCTGACGTCCTCGTAAAAATATCTTACCATAGATCACGGAAATCAGCCGCAAAGTTACACAATCCTCCGGATATTGTTACGTCGCGGCCGAAGACCGCAGAAACAATGATTACAAGGGTAAGAACATTATTCCGCAGTCTATATTATATTTGAGCCTATATTACATTTGAGCAAGAAATGAAGATGAAAGGAAATTTCAATATCGTCCTTATACTGTTTCTGGCTGTATTCTTCTCCTGTAAAGGCAATCTGGAAAAGAAATCGTCGGAACCAGACAACGGGAAAATCCCAAGCACGCTGGACTACGCGGCCTTGGTCGAACAGGCATCCTTTGAGTATCAGGAGCCTATCCGGCCAGGATATGAACAGGGAAATCCTTGGTGGAACGGCTATGCACCGCGTTTCCTGTATGCTCCTGCATTTAATCTGCCAAAAGTGACCGGCGCTGTAAGGTACCGCTTTTCCATAAAGTTGACTCCCGCTTCAGGCGCTGCCGAAACATATACCTTCGACGCCCCTACCCCCACATCCCCGCTGTCTCCGATATGGAACGACATCAAGCCCGGAAAAGCCGAACTAACTGTTACAGGACTTGACGAGAACAATCACTCAGTAGGTACCTCAGGACAGAAATCCTTTGTCCGCGACGTTCCCTACAAGGGCAAATATCCCAACCCGGCAAGGACATACAAGTGGGCGGCGGTGCAGGCGTTGAGATATATCCACACCCTCCCTGCCATACAGTCCTGGAAGACATCGACTACCCCCGACCTGAGCCTCAGCCAGAACGCCTATCCCTGCAAGATAGCGGGATCCACGGTAAGCATAGAATGCCTTGTTGCAAAGTACCTTCCGGAATATAAGACCGAAGCGCTCTCCATTGCGAAGCATGCGGCAGAATTCCTGATAAACCAGAGCCGCCCTTCGGGGGAGCCCCTGGCTTTCTTCCCTCCCACTTATTATGGCGACAAACTGGCTGCTGGAAAGGCCGAAAACAAGGATAAGACAATGATGATGGAGGCCGCAACGGCCGGCATGGCTTTCCTGGACCTTTACAACGCCACTGGGGATAAAACTTATCTCAACAGGGCTATATCGATAGCTGACACGTATCTCGATTTCCAGTCTGTTGACGGGTCCTTCCCGATAAAAGTAGACATAATCACCGGAGAACCTGTTTATACTTCGAAAGCCCTGCTTACACCTCTGCTCGAATTCTGGGACCGTCTGGATAAGGAATACGGAAGAGTAGCGTACAGGAATGGCCTGGCGGCAGCCGAAAAATGGATGGATTTAGTAGCCATCCCCGCTTTTGATATGTCCGGGCAGTTCGAGGACGTGACGGTAAACGTCGCCCCCTATTCCAACCTTACCGAGTGTACCGCCGCTCCGTATGCATCCTGGCTGCTGCATCGCGATAATATTACCCTAAAGGCAAAAACCGATGCACTGGACCTGATCCGCATGAGCGAAGACCAGTTCGTACATTGGGACGAATACATCAATGCCAAATGGAATATCTGCCCGCCGTGCGTATTCGAGCAGTTCCGTTATCAGACTCCGGTGGACAACAGTGCCTGCGTAATGGCGAACGCCTGGATAGACTGGTATCTGTATTCCGGCGATAAACTTGCCTGGGCAAAGGCAAAAGCGCTGGTAGACAATATCGTAAACCTCCAGGACACCAATTCCGGGATGATTCCTACCACCTGGGATGAGTATCCGAGCCGCACCAGCAGGAGCCTTTGGGTAAACTGCCTGCTTAACTCGGTAAACACCCTCCTGCGGATGGATGCCCTGACGAGCGGAAACGCCCTCTAACAGTAAACGGTCCGTTATTTGCAGCCAAGTTTTGGAATTATGTTCAATAATTCCTACCTTTGGAGTTGCAAAGTGTATAAACGCGTTTAGGATATGGAAGTTAAGAAATCAGAAAAAGCCAGTCTGGAGAACAAGAAATTGCTCTTCACGGAGATTGGTTTCGTAATCGCGCTTCTCGTAGTCTACGGCGCCTTCGAATACAGTACGAAGGACAAGCAGACCAAGGCCCTCGAGGCGGAAGTACCGCAGATTGCGGAAGAAGAGATGATTCCTATCACTCAGGAAACTCCTCCCCCGCCACCCGAAACTCCTCAGATTCCCGTCCTTTCCGACGAAATCGACATCGTTGACGACGACCTGCAGGTGGATAACAACATCCTCAACCTCGAAGACGACGCCAATACCGGTGTGGAGATTATGGACTATGTGGAACAGGTTGAAGAGGAAACCGTAGAAGAGGAGGCTATTCCTTTCCAGCTTGTGGAGGAAAAACCTTCCTTCATGGGCGGTGACGCCAACGCTTTCAGTAAATGGGTGAACGAACGCCTGCAGTACCCCGAGATCGCTAAGGAAAACGGTCTTCAGGGCCGCGTAATGCTTCAGTTCACCGTAGGTGCCGACGGCAAGGTTTCGAACGTGAAGGTTCTTCGCGGAGTCGATCCTTCGCTGGATAAGGAGGCCGTCCGCGTAGTGGCAAGTTCGCCTAACTGGTCGCCCGGAAAACAGCGCGACCGTGCGGTTAAGGTAACTTACACCTTCCCTGTTATCTTCCAGCTCCGCTAGACGATTGTTTAAACACTTGTAAAAACACTTTAGATTCCTTCCCTGCGTCGTTGCGGCAAAGCGAAGGAATCTTCTTTTTAGCCTTTTTTACGCTCCTGAATGACACCTGACGGACAAACTCCCGATAAAGCCGTTTTCGTTGGCATAATACGCCAGAACGACGACGAACGCAAGGTTATGGAATACCTCGAGGAATTGCAGTTTCTTGCCGAAACCGCAGGGGCCGCCGGGGACCGCAAGTTCGTCCAGCGGGTGGACAAGCCGGACAAAGCAACATATATACGCAGCGGCAAACTGGAGGAAATCCAGCAGTATTGCGAAGATAACTGCATCCGTTACTGCATTTTCGACGATGAACTGACCGGAATGCAGCAGCGTAATATCGAGAAGGTTATTAAAGCCGCAACCGTAATCGACCGGACCAGCCTCATCCTGGAAATCTTCGCCCAAAGGGCTAAAACCGCCTACGCAAAGATGCAGGTGGATCTGGCACGCTACAACTACATGCTCCCCCGTCTGGCCGGTATGTGGACCCACCTGGAGCGCCAGAGGGGAGGTCACGGCACCCGCGGCGGTATGGGTGAAACCCAGATAGAAGTCGACCGCCGTATAGTCAAGGAGCGTATAGGAAAGTTGAAGGAACAACTAAAAAAGGTCGACCGCCAGATGGCCACACAGCGCGGAAACCGCGGACAGCTGGTGCGTCTTGCCCTGGTAGGCTATACTAACGTTGGTAAGAGCACCCTGATGAATCTCCTTGCCAAGACGGACGTATTCGCCGAAAACAAACTGTTCGCAACCCTCGATACCACGGTTCGCAAGGTCGTCATAGAAAACGTTCCCTTCCTGTTAAGCGATACCGTAGGTTTTATACGCAAACTGCCAACTCAACTTATCGAAGCCTTCAAAAGCACCCTGGACGAGGTGCGCGAGGCCGATATTCTGGTTCATGTAGTGGATATTTCCCACCCCGAATTCGAAGAGCAGATGGAGGTGGTGGAGAGAACACTCCAGGAGATAGGAGCAGGGGGTAAGCCGGTATTCGTCGTGTTTAATAAGATAGACGCCTATCAGTATGAAGAATACGACACCTTCTCACTTGAACCCAAAACCAAACTTAACTATACCCTGGAAGAACTTAAAAACAGCTGGATAGCCCGGGAAAAGACCCCTTGCATATTCATCTCGGCCAAAGAGAAAACCGGCCTGCCCAAACTCCGTAACGACCTTTACAAAATGGTCGCCGAAATCCACGCAGGACGGTATCCCTTTAATAATTTCCTCTGGTAGCTAGTCGGAGAACTTAGCTTTCAGGAATTCCCTGTTCAACCTTGCGATGTGCGATACGGAAACGCCCTTAGGGCATTCCAGTTCGCAGGCACGGGTGTTGGTGCAGTTACCGAATCCAAGTTCATCCATCTTCGCCACCATGGATTTGGCGCGCTTCTTAGCCTCAACCTTACCCTGAGGAAGGAGTGCGAGGGAACTTACGCGGGCCGCCACAAACAGCATAGCCGATCCGTTCTTACAGGTAGCAACGCATGCTCCGCAACCTATACAGGCGGCAGCATCCATGCTCTCCTCGGCGGTATCGTGCCCAATAAGGAGATTGTTGGCATCCTGGGCTGCTCCGGTACGTACGGTAATAAAACCACCAGCCTGAAGGATCTTATCGAAGGCCTGACGGTCTACTACAAGGTCTTTGATTACAGGGAAAGCGGCGCTCCTCCAGGGCTCCACGGTTATGGTTGCCCCATCCTTAAAGTGACGCATGAACAGCTGGCAGGTGGTCACATGGTCGTCCGGACCGTGTGCACGGCCGTCGATATACAGGGAGCAGGCTCCGCATATACCCTCGCGGCAGTCATGGTCGAACGAAACAGGATCCTTACCCTCGCTGATAAGCTTCTCATTAAGGATATCGAGCATTTCAAGGAAGGACGCATCGGATTCGATGTCCTCAATATGATAGGTCTCGAAATGGCCTTTTGCCTTGGCGTTCTTCTGACGCCATATCTTAACATTGAAATTCATACGTCCCTAGTCTTTGTAGTTTCTGGTCTTAACCTCGATAAACTCGTATTTAAGAGGTTCCTTGTGCAGTTTAGGTTCCTTACCTTCTCCCTCATACTCCCAGGCTGCAACATACATGTAATTCTTATCGTCGCGCTTGGCTTCGCCTTCCTCAGTCTGACTTTCCACACGGAAGTGACCGCCGCAGGATTCCTTACGGTTAAGGGCATCGTAAGCCATCAGTTCTCCTATGTCGAAGAAATCTTCAAGACGGAGAGCCTTCTCCAGTTCCTGGTTAAACTCGAACTGGGTGCCGGGAACACGCACGTTTTCGTAGAAGTCCTTACGGAGTTCCTTAATCTTCTGGATTGCAGTCTTAAGACCTTTCTCGTCGCGGGCCATTCCCACATATTCCCACATAATGTGTCCGAGTTCCTTATGTATGGAATCTACTGTCTTGGTTCCGTTAATGGCGAACAGTTTGTCGATACGGGCCTGCACGGCCTTCTCAGCCTCGGCGAATTCGGGAGCGTTGATATCGGTCTTAGGCTCCGCGAACTTATGTGAAAGGTAATCCCCAATAGTGACGGGCAGTACGAAGTAACCGTCGGCCAGACCCTGCATGAGGGCCGATGCTCCAAGGCGGTTTCCACCGTGATCGGAGAAGTTAGCCTCACCTATCGCATACAGACCAGGGATAGTGGTCTGAAGGTCATAATCAACCCAGACGCCTCCCATAGTATAGTGGATAGCAGGATAAATCATCATAGGTTCCTTCCAAGGGGAGGAATTGGTAATCTTCTCATACATATCGAAGAGGTTACCATAGCGTTCCGCCACCCTCTTGTGACCGAGCCTGTTGATAGCCTCGGAGAAGTCGAGGAATACAGCCTTACCTGTCTCGTTGACACCAAATCCGGCGTCGCAGCGCTCCTTGGCGGCACGGGAAGCCACGTCGCGGGGGACAAGGTTACCGAATGCCGGATAGCGGCGCTCGAGGTAGTAATCGCGGTCTTCTTCCGGAATCTGCGAAGGCTTAATCTCGTGTTTGCGGAGTTTTTCTACATCCTCGAGTTTCTTAGGAACCCAGATACGGCCGTCGTTACGCAGACTCTCACTCATGAGAGTAAGTTTGCACTGCTGATCACCGTGTACGGGAATACATGTAGGATGTATCTGCGCGAAGCAGGGATTTGCAAAATAAGCACCCTTGCGCCAGCACTGCATTGCGGCGGAACCGTTGCTGTTCATGGCGTTGGTGGAAAGGAAGTAGGTATTTCCGTAACCACCTGTTGCAATAACAACTGCATGGGCACCAAAGCGCTCGATCTGTCCGGTAACCAGGTTACGGGCGATAATACCCTTAGCCTCTCCGTTTATCAGCACAAGGTCGAGCATCTCGTGACGGGGATAACTCGTTACGGTGCCATGGGAAATCTCCTTATTCAGGGATGCATATGCACCCAGAAGCAACTGCTGTCCGGTTTGACCGCGGGCATAGAACGTACGGCTCACCTGAACTCCACCGAAGGAACGGTTGGCAAGATATCCGCCGTACTCGCGTGCGAAAGGAATACCCTGTGCAACGCACTGGTCTATAATGGAAGCACTTACCTCTGCCAGACGGTAGACGTTGGCCTCGCGGGCACGATAGTCTCCACCCTTGATGGTATCGTAGAACAGCCTGTAAACCGAGTCATTGTCGTTCTGGTAGTTCTTCGCAGCGTTAATACCACCCTGTGCGGCAATCGAGTGTGCGCGGCGGGGAGTATCACTGATGCAAAATACCTTTACATTATAACCCAGTTCACCGAGACTCGCAGCCGCCGAAGCTCCTCCGAGACCGGTTCCAACCACTATAATCTCGAGTTTACGTTTGTTGTTAGGGCTCACCAGATGAATTTCCGACTTGCGCTTCGTCCATTTTTCCGCGAGCGGCCCGTCAGGAATCTTAGAGATAAGTTTATCTGCCATTTTATTGTGTTAGTTAAAAGTCTGCAATTTTACTCATTTTTACCGAGAAAGGCAATACTAGAACAGGGTATTATCCTCCTCCTTACCTTTGGTAATACCGAGATGGGAGTAAGCCAGATCGGTGGCTATCCTTCCGCGCGGAGTGCGCAGGATGAAGCCCTCCTTTATAAGGAAAGGTTCATAAACCTCCTCGAAAGTTCCCTGATCCTCACCTATTGCGGTAGCTATTGTATTGGCTCCCACGGGACCTCCCTTAAACTTCTCTATAATAGCGTTAAGTATACGGTTATCAGTGGAATCCAGTCCCCTCTTATCTATCTTAAGCTTATCCAGGGAATACTTTGTAATCTTCAAATCTACTATTCCATCTCCCTTTACCTGGGCAAAATCCCTTACCCTCTTGAGGAGGGCGTTGCATATACGGGGTGTTCCGCGACTACGCATCGCTATCTCGGTGGCCGC
>CAMHTE010000016.1 GCA_946187975.1 uncultured Bacteroidales bacterium
ATACCACTTTTAAAGGTGGTAACGTACCACCTTTTTGCGTAATAATCAAACAGCCGGCAGAGCAGGTCGACCTCCTTTTTTATTTGTTGTCAGGAGTGGATTATTCGGTGAAGCCGAAAACCTTGTTCATGTGCTTTACGAGGCTCTTCTCGGGGTCGCGTGAATCCTCGGTAAGTTCCCAGAACATAAAGCCCTTGAAGCCGTTGTCCTTGATGTACTGGGCTTTCTTGTCGATGGCGGGGAAGCCGTCGTACCAGAATTCAACCTTTCCGGTCTCGCCGACGAGTTCGTTGCTGAACTCGGCGCCGGGGTTGCGCTCCACTATGCTTGCGAAACTTCCGCCGTATCTCTTGGAGAGGTCGAGGTCACGCCAGCCGCGTCCGTAGAAAGGTACGCCGATGACGACCTGCCCGGGCTTGGCGCCGTGGGCGAGAGCCTTCTCGCAGCCCTCGACCGCATAGCTGAACGGTGAGTGGGGGCCCATCACGTCGCTCCAGCCGGTAAGGTCGTAGGCCATGATGGTCATGTAGTCCATCGACTCCATCGTGGCCTTGGTGTAGCCGCCCTTGTCCAGGCCGTAGATCGCGATGGCCGAAGAGAGCAGGCCCTTCTTGCCGAGAGCCTTGCGGAAGCCTACGAAGAGCTTCTCGAGAGCGGGGATGAGCTGGTCTACATAGTCCTTGGGATAGCTCCAGGCCTCGTAGTCGATGTCAACGCCGGCGAGACCGAGCTCCTTAACGATGGCCATCACGTTCTTTATGATGTTCTCGCGGGCGGTGTCGTCGAGTATCGCGGCTGCAAAGGCATCCTGCTCTTCCTTCGGACCGCCGCCACCGAGGGAAACCATCATCTTGACGCCGTGTTCCTTCGCCTTGGCGGCCACCTGGGGATACGACCTGCGAACGTCACCGTCGTTGATGGTGCCGTCGGCGTTGATGGTGGCGAAACTCAGATTGACGTGGGTGATGTCCCACCAGCAGTTGTCCGCATTGGCCCTGGCGTTGTAGGAAGGGAAATAACCCACTATGTAATAGTCAGGTGCCTTGCCTTCCTGTTTGCATCCGCAAACGAGCGGGAACACAAAAAGAAGGGAAAGAAGTAGCTTTTTCATAAAAAATAGGTTGGATTTGTGTGATAAAGGTACTAAAATTATTTCTTTTCCCATGGATTTCACCCAAAGAAACAGGACCATCGACATCTTCCGTTCCTTTACGATGCTGTTGATGATCTTCGTAAACCATTTCTGGAACGCGACCGGTATTCCCCATTGGATGCAACACGCAAAGGGCGCCGAAGATTTCCTCGGACTCGCCGATTTCGTGTTCCCGGCCTTCATCTTTGCAATAGGCCTTTCGATTCCCTACGCCATCGAAAGACGTTATGCCAAGGGGCATTCGGACCTGAGTACGCTTACCCACATACTCGCCCGCTCCTTTGCGCTGATCGTGATGGGCGTATTCCTCGTCAACACCGAGTCCGGCCTGCAGAGGGACCTGTTCATGAGCCTTCCCGTATTCGAACTCCTCATGTTCGCGGCCTTCTTCCTGATATGGAACGCCTACCCGGCAACCGGGGACGAAAAGAAAAAGAAACTGTACACGTGTCTCAAGATAGCGGAGTGGAAGACGGGCCGCAAGGCTGTCCTGGTGCTCGCGGTCCTCGCAGGGCTCAACATTGCTGGCATCGTGGCCCATCGTTTCTGGATACTCTCCAAGAATATGGAGACACCGGCTACGGTGTTCTTCTGGCTTTCTTCGTTCATCATCGTCTACTGCATATTCCAGAGTCTGGTGTCGGCAGGCAGGGACGGCATCTTCAAGGTTATCAGGAGTGCCGGAACCGCGACCCTTACCTGTTATATGGTGCCGTCCATACTGTACGCCCTGATGGGTCTGCTGCACATACGCTTCAGGCCCGCCGGCATATGGGGAATACTGTATTGCCTGGCCTTCGCATTCGCCTGCGTGGGCATAACGGCGCTGATGGAGAAAGGAAAGATAAAACTGAAGATATAACCGTAAATCCAAATGAAAGCTATCCTTAATGGCCGCATCGTAGCACCGGGCGGCGTCAGGTCCGGTGTGCTCCTGTTCGAAGGCGGCAAAATCAAGGAAATCGCCGACAGAGTGCCCGAGGGGGCGGAAATCATTGATGCACAGGGTAATTATGTAAGCCCCGGATTCATCGACATCCATGTCCACGGAGCCGGTAACGCCGACTTTATGGACAACACGGCCGAGGCCTACCTCACGGTGGCCCGTACTCACGCCCGGTATGGCACCACCCTGCTTTTCCCCACCACACTGACCTGCACCTCGAGGGACCGTATTTCTGCATGAGGTATGCCGGTGCGCAGGATCCGCGCTACATACGCAATCCGAAGCCCGAGGAGTACAACGAAACACTCGACAACCTTCCGGAGATCGCCCGCTGGAGTTTCGCTCCCGAGCTTGACGGGGCTCCCGAGTTCGCCGCAGAACTCAAGAGAAGGGGAATCATTGCCGCCGTGGGCCACACCGAAGCGTCGTTCGAACAGTGCGCGGCTGCCTACGAGGCGGGAGCCAGCCTTATGACCCATTTCTACGCCTGCATGAGCACCATCGCCAAGAAAGGCATCTTCCGTTATGCCGGAGTGGTGGAGTACGGCTACTATCAGGACAATATGGGTATCGAGATAATAGCCGACGGCTTCCACGTACAGAAAGCCCTGCTCAATACCGTGATCAAGATCGTGGGCGTTGACAGGATAGCCCTGGTGACCGATTCGATGCGTGCCGCCGGCATGCCGGAAGGCCCCAGTATAATAGGCAGCAAGGACAATGGCAGGGAAGTCATAGTCGAAGGCGGCATTGCGATGCTCAAGGACCGCAGCGCCCTTGAAAGCAGCGTGGCGACTTTCGACCAGCTCGTTCGTACCATAGTGCGCAATACCAGCTGCACCATCGAACAGGCCGTCCGTATGGCTTCGGCCAACCCCGCCCGCTTTATGAAGGTCTATGACCGCACAGGCTCGCTTGAAGCCGGCAAGGACGCCGACATCGTAATCTTCGACGACGACATCCGGGTCAAGAGGACGATAGTAAGGGGCAGGACGGTGTTTAAATAAAATCCTTGTAGAAATCGAGATTCTCCTTCATCACTATGTCGATGGGCATGGCGGTGGGGGAGTCTCCCGCATTCTTGTACAGCAGATAGCTGATGGCGGCCTTGACCGCGCTGAATCCTTGCATCTCGGGTCTCTGGCACAGCAGGAATGCGATACTGCCGTTCTTGAGGCAACGACGGTTGTTGTCGGTGAGGTCGAAGGCGGCAACCTTGATGTCGCTTATGCCGTTCTCACTCAGGATGTCGGCTATGATGTGCCCCCGGGAGTTCATCACGGCAATGCCGCGGACGCGGGGGTTGCGGCTTATGAAGCGCAGCAGTTCGCTCTTGTTCTCGCCCACGTTGAACATCGAGAAATGGCCTTCCTTGATGTTGAGACCCGAATCCCTGAGGTGTGAGTAGAAACCTTTCTGCCTTTCTTCGGAGTTGTGGGATTCCTGGTTGCCGATGCGCTTCGCCCGGAAAATCGCCACTTCGCTGCCTTCGGGCAGCATTCCACTGAGCAGTTTCGCCATCAGTAGACCGCCTGCCGGCTGGTCGGTGGTGAACGCGCCCACGGCCCGGGTGCCCTCGATGGTCGAATCCACGAACACGTAGGGGATGTTCTTCTCGTCGAGCTGGCGGCAGAAATCGCGGGTTTCATCCTCGAAGGTGGGACCCAGTATCACTGCGTCGGGCAGGTTCTCGAGTATGTCGTCCTGGGCGTTGCGACAGGAATAGACGTCGAACTGGTTGTAGGTCGAGAAGCTGCAGGATATCTTGATGTCGGAGTACTCCACGAGGGCGTGCTCTATGCCGTTGCGTATGAACTGCCAGTATTCGCCCTTGGCGCAGGAGGGGATGCACACGACGATGCGGAATTCCTTCTTCAGGGATATTGCGGAAGTGTGGAGGTTGTATTTGTATCCGACTTTCGAAAGGATTTCCTCCACCCTAATCTTTTTGTCCTCGGAGACACTGCCCCTGTTGTGGAGCACACGGTCAACCGTTCCGGGCGAAACTCCTGCTGCCCTCGAAATCTCCTTTATCGTCCACTGTTTAGCCATTTTTCCGTTTAAATACCCACAAATTTAGAAAATATTATTGCAGAAACAAAATTTGTAGGTATATTTGCATGTGCTTGTGTACGTACACAAGCAGCACAACAAAAACATCGCGATGAATAGTTTGTTCGATATCGACGGCCGTGTGGCCGTGATGACGGGTGCCTGCGGCGTCCTCGGTTCAAGTATTGTAAACTACTTTTCTTCACAGGGCTGCAAGCTGGTTCTGCTTGATTTGGAACAGTCTCGGAATAAAGGTGAGTGTTTGGTTAATACGATTCGGGATGCTGGTGGGGAAGCTGTGTTCTTCCCCACCGACGTCCTCCAAAAGGACATGCTCGGACGCAACCTCGCCGACATCCTGGACCGTTTCGGACGCATCGACATCCTGTTGAACGCTGCCGGCGGCAATATGAACGCCGCGAACGTCCCGCCCGACAAAACCATATTCGACCTTGACATAGAGGCCATCAGGAAGGTGAGCGAACTCAACCTGTTCGGGACTATCATCCCGACCATGGTATTCGCCCGCGAGATGGTCAGGACGGGCAAGGCCAGCATAATCAACTTCTGCTCCGAATCGGCACTGCGTCCGCTCACGCGGGTGGCCGGGTACGGGGTGGCCAAAGCCGCCGTGGCCAACTGGACCAAGTGGCTCAGCGCCGAACTCGCCATAAAATTCGGAGAGGGCGTCAGGGTCAACGCCATAGCCCCGGGGTTCCTGCTGACCAACCAGAACCGGAGCCTGCTCGTGAACGAGGACGGATCCCTTACGGACCGTTCGCATACCATTATCTCACACACGCCCATAGGCCGTTTCCTCGAGCCGGAAGAGTTGCTTGGAACGCTCCACTATCTGGCGTCGGACGCATCCATGGCCGTTACCGGTACCATAGCGGTGGTTGACGGTGGTTTTGACGCATTCTCCATATAATATATGTAATATATGTATAAGATGACGCAATCCTGGAGATGGTACGGACCTTCCGACCCGGTGCCTCTCGAATATATAAGAATGGCGGGAGCCACCGATATCGTGCATGCGCTGCATCATATTCCCAACGGTGAGGTGTGGAGCGTGGAGGAGATAAGCGCGAGGGCGAAGATGGTATCGGACGCAGGCCTGAGGTGGAGCGTGGTGGAGAGCGTGCCCGTGCACGAGCACATCAAAACCCGGGAGGGAGAATACCTCAAATACATCGAAAACTACAAGCAGACCATACGCAACCTTGCGGAGTGCGGCATTCACTGCATTACCTACAACTTCATGCCGGTCCTCGACTGGACCCGTACCGACCTGGCATTCAGGATGCCGGACGGCAGCAGGGCGCTGAGATTCGAGAAGGCGGCTTTCGTGGCCTTCGACCTGTTCATACTCAGGCGCGAGGGCGCCGAAAAGGATTACACAGCCGAAGAGATCGGGAAGGCCCGCAGGCGCTTCGAAGCTATGGACGAAGAGGAGAAAAAGCTCATCACCCGCAATGTCATAGCGGGCCTGCCCGGAGCCGAGGAGAGTTTCACCCTTGAGCAATTCCGCGATGCTCTCGACCGCTACAAAGGTATTGACGAAGAGCAGCTCAGGAGCAATCTTGCGTTCTTCCTGAGGCAGGTCTGCCCGGTGTGTGAGGAGGTGGGTTCGGTGATGGTGATACATCCCGACGATCCGCCCTATCCGATAATCGGGCTCCCGAGGGTGCTCAGCACCGCGGAAGATTTCCGCAAGTCCGTCGAAGCCGTGCCCAGCAAGGCCAACGGGCTGTGCCTGTGTACGGGTTCCTTCGGCGTGAGGGCCGACAACGACTGCCCCGCGATGATGCGTGAATTCGGCGACAGGATCGGATTCGTACATCTCAGGAGCACCCGCCGCGATGCGGAAGGCAACTTCTTCGAGGCCGACCTGCTCGACGGCGACGTGCCGGTGTACGAGGTAATGAAGGCCCTGCTGGAGGTGGAGAACCGTCGTGGTGTCAGCATACCGCTCCGGCCCGACCACGGACACCAGATGTGCGACGACCTCTACAGGAAATCCAACCCGGGATATTCCTGTTACGGGCGGCTCCGGTCGCTGGCCGAGCTCCGGGGCATAGAACACGCGATAATACAGACCATGCCATGACCAACAGACAGTACATACTTTCGCTTGTGATGCTCGGATGCCTGTTCTTCATCTTCGGGCTCGTATCCTGGGTGAATTCCATACTGGTGCCTTATTTCAAGGTGGCCTGTGACCTGCGAAGCGGGTTTCAGACCTATCTTGTGACCTTCGCCTTCTACATCGCCTATTTGGTGATGACCATACCGGCCTCGGTGCTGCTCAGAAGGGTGGGGTACAAGAAAGGAGCCCTGATCGGCCTGTGGATAATGGCTGCCGGCGCCCTGCTGTTCTGGCCTGCCGCACTCACGAGGACCTACGGGATGTTCCTTGCGGCCCTGTTCACCATAGGCACTTCGCTCGCCATCCTGCAGTCGGTAGCGAATCCTTTCGTCACAATAATCGGGCCCCACGAAAGTGCGGCCAAGCGTATCAGCGTGATGGGCGTATGCAATAAGTTCGCGGGCATCATCGCCCCGCTGCTGTTCGCGGCCGTCGTGATACGTCCCCAGGACAAGCTCACCATGGAGCTCATCGAGAGCGGCAGCCTGGTCGGGCAGGCCAAGGAGATCGCGCTCGACGACCTCGTCAGGGGAGTGATAGTGCCCTACGTGGTACTCGCCGCCCTGCTTTTCGTATTCGGCATCGTCTTCTACAGGTCTTCCATCAAGGACATCAATCCCGACAGGGACAACAAGACCCCCTCGGGCGAGGGCGACCGCAAGTCGATATGGGCCTATCCTTATCTGATACTCGGCGCCGTGGCTCTCTTCGCCCATCTTGGAAGCCAGCAGATTTCGATAAGCACCATAATCAGCTATGCCCAGGGCACGGGCCTGTCGCTGGAGGCCGCAAAGGTCTTCCCCTCCTACACCCTGGCCTGCATCCTGCTGGGTTACCTCTGCGGCATAGTGCTGATACCCAGGTATCTCTCGCAGCAGAAGGCGCTCGTTATATGTACGGTGCTGGGCCTGGTGCTGTCGGTGCTCGTCCTGATCCTGCCGCCTACCACTTCGATCTGGTGCCTGGTACTGCTCGGAATCCCGAATTCGCTCATATACGCCGGTATCTGGCCCCTGGCAATCAGGGGTCTGGGCAAATGGACCAGCCTTGGCTCGTCGCTGCTTGTGATGGCCCTGTGCGGCAACGCCATACTGTCGCTGCTCTACGGCTCGGCTTCGGACCACGTAGGCCTGCAGGGAGCATACTGGCTGCTCATACCGTGCTTTGCATTCATGATTTTCTACGCCCTCCGGGGATATAAGATAGAGAGATGGTAACCGCAATAATCAACGGAAAAGTCATCACTCCGGACGGCATCAAGGAGTCCGGAGCCCTGCTTTTTGAGGACGGCAGGATCAAGGGTTTCGCCGCCGTTGCGCCCGCGTGGGCGCGGGTGATCGATGCCGAAGGCTGCTATGTGTCGGCCGGGTTCATCGATATGCACACTCACGGAGCCGGAGGGGCCGATTTTATGGACGGTACGGTCGAGGCCTACCTCACCGCGGCCCGTATGCATGCGCAGCATGGCACCACGCTGCTTTATCCCACCACCCTCACCAGCACCAACGAACTGCTTTTCGAGTCTTTCGAGACCTACCGCAAGGCTGCCTCCCTCAATACCGAAGGCGCGGCGTTCGGCGGGATGCACCTCGAAGGGCCGTATTTCAGCCCGGCCTTCGCCGGAGCCCAGGATCCGAGGTATCTGCGCAATCCCGAGCCGGCGGAGTATCTGGAAATACTTGAAAGATGCCCCGACCTGAAGCGCTGGAGTTTCGCTCCCGAACTTGAAGGGGCCGCTCCCTTCGCGGCGGAGCTTCGCAGACGGGGGATACTTGCATCCATAGGCCACACCAACGCGACCTTCGACGAGTGCGACGCGGCCTTCCGTGCCGGCGCGACCCATATGACGCATTTCTATTCGTGTATGAGCACCATAAGCCGCAGGAACGCCTACCGCTATGCCGGAACCATAGAATACGGCTATTTCCAGGACGGGATGACCGTGGAAATCATTGCCGACGGCATCCACGTGCCTGCCAACCTGCTGCGCCTTATGCTCAAGATAAAAGGTGTGGACAGGATAGCCCTGGTGACCGATTCGATGCGCGCAGCCGGTATGCCGGAAGGACCGAGCATACTCGGAGGACTGTCGGACGGACAGGAGGTCATAGTAGAGGATGGCGTCGCCAAGCTTCTTGACCGCAGCGCGTTCGCAGGCAGCGTGGCCACCACCGACAGGCTCGTCAGGAACATGGTAAGGGAAGGCGGATGCAGCATCGAAGACGCCGTGAAGATGATGACGGTCAACCCGGCCCGGATAATGGGGGTCTTCGCCTCCAAGGGCTCGGTCGAGCCCGGCAAGGATGCCGACCTGGTACTGTTCGACGAAGACATAAAAGTAAAACATACCATCATAGGTGGTAAAACCATAAACCAATGCTAGAGAAGAGTTTTAAAGCGGACAAACTCGACGTCAAGATTTACGACACCCGCCGGAATATGGGCGTCGAGGCCGCAAGGGAGGCGACAGGGTGCATCAAGGAAATGCTCTCCCGCAAGAAGGAAATCTATATGGTGTTCGCTGCGGCGCCGTCACAGAACGAGTTCCTCGAGGCGCTCGCCGCCGCCGAGGGCATAGACTGGAGCAGGGTTCATGCCCTCCACATGGACGAATACGTGGACCTGCCCGACGACGCGCCCCAGGGCTTCGGCAATTTCCTGCGCCGTGCGATTTTCGACAAGGTGCCCTTCGCTTCGGTCGAGTACATAGGCACCGGAAGCGACCCTGAGGAGAGCTGTCGCCGCTACGACGAAATCCTTTCCCGCAACAGGGTGGATATCGTGTGCATGGGCATAGGCGAGAACGGTCACATCGCCTTCAACGACCCCCACGTGGCTGACTTCAAGGACCCCAAGCGCATCAAGAAAGTGGATCTCGACGAAGTCTGCCGCCAGCAGCAGGTCAACGACGGCTGCTTTGCAAGCCTGGACGACGTGCCCCGCTATGCCGTTACCCTCACCATCCCGGCCCTCTTGGACACCGACAGGATTTTCTGCGTGGTTCCCGCCGCGTCCAAGGCGAATGCGGTCAAGGCCGCCGTTACCGGGCCGGTGAGCGAGAAGTGCCCTTCGTCGATACTCAGAACCTGCAGTTACGCTACGCTGTACGCCGATGCTGACAGCGCCAAATACATATTATAGTTATGAAACCGTTCCGTTTACTTCTGATTGCGGCCCTGTCCCTTGTCTGCGCCCTGCCACTCAGGGCGGAGGACTTTGAAATCAGGGCGATGCATATAGACATGCGTTCCGAGGTTATGACGATGCCCGCCCTCAGGCAGCTCGCCCTCAAAGCCTCACGGAATGGCATCAACGCGCTCATAATGGAGTGGGAGGCATCCTTCCCCTTCCAGAAGCACGCCACCCTCCGCAACGCCTATGCCTTCACCCCCGGGGAAGTCAGGGACTTCGTTTCGTACTGCTCTTCGCTCGGCATAGACGTGATTCCGCTCCAGAACTGCTTCGGCCACGCCGAGTACATACTCCGCCACCCCCGCTACAACCACATACGCGAGGACCGTAAGGAAATCTCGCAGGTGTGCCCCTCAAAGGAGGACGAGTGCGTCGAGGTGTTCTCCGAGATTTTCGCTGAAATCGCGGCGCTGCACCCTTCGAAGTACTTCCACATAGGCGCCGACGAGACATATCTGCTGGGCAGGTGCAAGGACTGCGCCGCCAAGGCTGCGGAGTTCGGCAAATCCAAGCTCTTCGTGGATTACATCAATGCCATGTGCAAGATAGTGAAGGACCTTGGCAAGACCCCCGTTATCTGGGGCGACATACTCCTGAACTATCCCGAATGCGTTGACGAGCTCCCTAAAGACATCATAGTGATAGACTGGAACTACGGCTGGAGGCCCGACCTGTTCGGCGACCTCGACAAGATCGCCGGCGCCGGCATTACCATGTGGGGAGCCCCCGCGCTCAGGTCGAACCCCGACAACATCTACCTGACCGACTGGGCCAAGCATTTCAACAACCTGAGCACTTTCATTCCCTTCGTACGCACGATGGGTTACAAAGGCGTGGTCGAGACTTCCTGGTCCACTTCGGGCCTGTACGGCCTGATACTCGACGAGGGCAACGAGCTGATGGATATGCAGGCCATACGCCAGGTGTATCCGCTCGCCGGTTTCGACATACTCCAGAAGGCTTTCTGCAGGGCCATAGCCCAGCAGGAACCTCTCGACTGGGAAGCATTCGTGGACGAATACGGCAGGACGGAATTCGGCCTGGACGACACTTCCGTGCTGATCGAATATTTCAAGCACCCCCAGAGGCCCGTGGACAGATATCCTATGAGCGTCGACAAGATAGATGCCGACCTTCAGTCCTGCCTGGCCCTCAAGGGGCGATTCGATTCACTAAGGCCCAGGGCCGGCAAAAAGGCCTTCAAACACCTCCAGTTGATGCTTGACATACGCATCAATTACCTCAAGGCCAAGAAATGGGAGGCATATTACGAATCCCCGACCTTCGACTTCTCCAAGGCTCCTGCCGCCAAGAAGCAGCTCGCTGCCATCATCAAGGAGTGCAACTCTCTCCAGAAGAGATTCACAGCCCTCAACAAAGACTACATCAAAGATACCACGGTAGCTCTTGGAGAGTGGTCTTATGCCGGCAAGATGAAAAACACGTACAAGACTTTGTAATATGATTTAACAATATGACATCAAAGAACCCTTTTCGCAAGAGACTGCTCCTGCTGTTGGCGGGACTGTTCTCGGGTCTGGTAGTTTTGGCCCAGACCGGTGGAGGCAGGATTCCGGTCAGCGGTGTGGTAACCGATGATTCAGGCGAAACCCTCATAGGGGCGTCGGTCATCATCAAGAACACCACTCAGGGTACCGTTACCGACCTTGACGGACACTACTCCTTCACGGTTCCGGAAGGAGCGACCCTGGTATTCTCCTCGATAGGTTACAAGACCGTAGAGGTGAATGTCGGGAGTTCCCGGGTAATCAACATCAGGCTTGTCACTGACGCCGAGTTGATGGAAGAGGTCGTGGTGACGGCCTTTGCAACTCAGAAAAAGGTGAACGTGACGGGTGCAATCACCACTGTTTCGGGCAGCGACATCCTCGCCGCCCCGGTGGCCAATATCTCCAATGCGCTCATCGGTGTGACTCCGGGTATCAGTTCGGTGCAGGCCGGCGGTGAGCCAGGACGCAACGAAGCCGACATCACCATCCGTGGCGTTGCTACTTACGGAAGTTCTACGCCCCTCATCGTAATCGACGGCATCGAGCAGGCGGCCGAGCAGGCATTCACTGCATTCAACGCCCTCGACCCCAACGATATCATTGGAATCAGTGTTCTGAAGGATGCTTCCTCGACCGCCGTTTACGGTATCAGGGCAGCCAACGGTGTCATCATCGTTACCACGAAGCGCGGTCAGTCCGGCAGGCCCAAGATCAGCTTCAATTCCAATTTCGGTCTCACCAAGGCGACTTCGCTCCAGAAGGGCCTGAGCTCGCACGAATGGGCGCTTATGCGCAACGAGGCCATCAACAACGAGATCAACGGATTCGGCGAGACCTCCCTGGCGGGAGCCCTGTATAGCGAAGGAGATATCTGGAAGTTCAAGAACAACAGGGATTTCCTTCCCAGTGAGGTAGAGGCGATGGATTGGCTCACCGCCGCCCAGAAGGAGTCGCTCCGCAACAGCGAGGCCCTCTATTACGGCAGCCACGACCTTTATGCCGAGCAGTTCGGCGACCTCGGTCCCCAGTGGTCGGCCAACGTGAACATCTCCGGAGGTACCGAAAAGGTCAGATACTTCGCTTCGGTGGGTTACTTCAACCAGAACAGTATCACCAAGAAGGTTTCCTACTATGAATCCGATACCGAGTCACAGTTCTCCCGCTTTAACTTCAGGGCAAACGTCGATGTGGACATAGTCAAGAACACCACGCTCTCGGTGGATGTGTCCGGCCAGTTCGGAACCACCAAGGGTCCCGGAATAGGTTCGTCCAGCCCGTACGACCTCAATAGCCGTTACACCATCATCATGCAGTATATATATGATGGCAACCCGTTTATGACCCCCGGTATTATCGACAACCACCTCATCAGCGGTTTCGACCGTCCCGCGGGTTCGGTACAGCAGTCTCTTTACGAGACCACGGCCAGCACTGTAGGTGCTCAGAATGCGGTTTACAACTTGCTCGTGTCGGGAACCGGTACCACCTACAACACCCTTCTGAGCTCAACCCTCAAGCTCGACCACCAGATGTCCTATCTGCTGCCCGGCCTGAGCTTCAAGGCATCGCTCAACTATCAGGACAACTACAACCGCTATGTGACCCTTTCGCCTTCCCTGCCGTCCTATTCGGTACGCAGGAATCCCGAGGACCCCAACAAGCTGGAGTTCTTCGGCGGCGGTCTCGGCGGCGATTCCTACTCTTCGTCGGAATACAGCGTCTGGAACAAGCTCTATCTTGATGCCGGCCTGTACTACAACAATGCGTTCAACGGACACAACATAGGCGGACTCCTCCTCGCCAAGGCTTCAAGGTACACGATGCCGGGTGACTCCAACCATACCCCTTCGGGTATAATGGGTCTCGTGGGAAGGGTTACCTACGACTATATGCAGAGGTATATGGTCGAGTTCAATATGGGTTACAACGGCACCGAGCAGTTCGCCGAGGGCAAGCGTTTCGGCTTCTTCCCAGCCTTCTCGCTCGGCTGGGTTCCCACCAACGAGCCGTTCTTCCCCAAGAACGATTTCCTTTCGTTCCTCAAGTTCAGGGGCTCTTACGGTGAGGTCGGAAACGATCAGCTCGGCAGCAGCCGTTACCTGTATCTGCCGAACACCTATTCCATCAACCAGGGCGGTTACTATCTTGGTACCTCCGACGGCACTACCGCGAACGCCTATTACTCCGGAGCTTCCGAGGGCGTCCTCGGCAATCCCGACGTGACCTGGGAGAGGGCCCGCAAGTACGATGTCGGCGTGGAAGTACAGTTCCTGTGCAACAGGCTCTACACCACTTTCGACTATTTCCACGAGGACCGCAGCAAGATCCTCACCCGTCTGGGCATCATTCCGGCCACCTACGGCGTTGCAGCCGGTAGCGTACCGCCCGCAAACGTGGGTATGACCACCAATCAGGGTTACGAAGTGGTGCTGGGCTGGAAAGACAGGGTCGGCAACTTCGCCTACGACATCGAGGGCAACCTCAGCCATGCCCGCAACAAGATACTCTACAGGGCAGAGGCCCCCAATCCTTACGACTGGATGAACGAGACGGGCCACAGCATAGGCCAGTCTTACGGTCTTAAGGCCGACGGACTCTACAACACCCAGGAGGAGCTTCAAGGACGTCCCTACAACACCTACACCAGCAACAAGGAGACCCTCGGCGACATCAGGTACATCGACCTCAATGGCGATGGACTGATCGACAATATGGATGTCGCTCCCATAGGTTATCCAAACAGGCCTCTGACCAGTTTCGGCCTCAAGGTGGGCTTCCATTACAAAGGATGGGACCTCAACCTTAGATTCTCCGGAACCGCCGAAGGTTCGTTCTACATCCGCAAGATATCCATCCCCTTCTACAAGAACGCCGGAAATGCATTCCAGTGGCAGTACCAGGGCAGGTGGACCGCAGATAAATATGCCGCAGGCGAGACCATAACCTACCCCCGTGCGACCTACAACGCCACCACGGTGAGCCACAACTTCATCGACAGCGATTACTGGATGATTTCCAACGACCACTTCAAGCTCAAGAACGTGGAACTCGGTTATTCCATTCCGTCGGGCTCAAGGCTGCTCAGGACGGCAAAACTTTCTTCGGTAAGGTTCTACGCCACCGGAAACAACGTTTACACCTTCTTCAGCAAGCTCAAGAATATCGGGATAGACCCCGAAACGAAGAGCTCAGGCTCGTATTCCTACGTGTACCCTATCACGGCGACATTCATCATCGGTGTTTCGATTCAATACTAAAACGGCATCAATATGAAGAAGATCATAACAGCTATACTGCTCATACTTTCGGCAGTTGCATTCGTTTCCTGCGAAGACGCGTTCCTTCAGAAGCCTGACGTTTCCGGAACCGTCGACCTGGACAAGGTATACGGATCGTCCAAGAATGCGGAGACTGCGCTGTTCCGCTGCTACCGCAATGTCTTGATTCACGGATGGCCGGGCGGCCTCGGCTGGGGACACGGTACGCTGGGCTCCATTTGCGGTGAGCTCAGCAAGGGCTATTCCTGGCATGCAACCTGGTCGATATGCGATATGGGTCTTACTCCCACCCCTGCGAAGAACGCCTCTTCCGGAACTGCCGGAGCCGACCATTTCGGACAAAACTGGCAGTACATAAGGGCCTGCTTTCTCGTTAAGGAAAACATCGACAGGGTTCCCGATATGACCGACGAGATGAAGGGCTATATCAAGGCCGAGGCAACGGCCCTGATAGCCTACAGGTATATGGGAATGTTCTACCGCTATGGCGGCGTCCCCATCGTCAGGAAGTCGTATCTTGCAAGCGACGAAGACATCAATGCTCCCCGCGCCACGCTTCAGGAGACCCTAGACTACACTCTCGAACTCATAGAAGAGGCGGTTGAAGGACTGCCTGATTCCTGGCAGAACATAGGCGGCGACGGCACTTACGTGGGTCGTTTCACCAAGGGAGCCGCGCTGGCGATGAAGGCCCGCGTGCTGATGTTCGCAGCCCGTCCCCTGTTCAACAGGGCGGATCCTTTCATCAGCTATGAGTATCCCGAGCTCGTCTGCTTCGGCTCAGCCGACCCTTCACGCTGGGATGCGGCCATCGAGGCAAACGAGGCCGTGCTCACCTGGGCGGCCGCCAACGGTTACGAACTCATCAATACCGGTAAGGCCGGAGCCGGACAGCCCAACCCCAACGCCCTCAAGGACTACGGAACGGCCACTTCGGTTCCCAACAACAGGGAAGTCCTGCTGGCCTACAAACTCGATGAGCCCAGCAACATCTGTCTGTATTTCAACACTTCTTCGTTCTACGGCGACTACTTCGGCGACAACTCCGACAACGGAACCCGCGGTATGCTCACCAACCAGTTGGAGAAGTACTACAACAAGGACGGTGGTGAGATCAATTGGCCCAAGGTTGGCGAGAGCGCACCCCGTCCGGCAGGCGACTGGTTTGCGAATATGGAAAGTGCGGAGCCTCGTCTGAGGGCTGATATCTGTGCGATCGGCATCGAGACCCTCAGCAATCCGGGAGTCAGCGGCTGGCAGCCTTCGGGCTGGGCCAGGCGTATGAACAACCTCGAGATCAACCCCAGCCCCCAGTCCAACGCATTCCCCGGCCTGCCTAGCGGAGAACTCGGCTACGGCGCCGGCGCATCCACCAAATACTATTACGGTGCAGGCTCAAGGCTTTGGTTCGAACCCCCTCTCTTCCGCTTGGCCGAGATTTACCTCAACCTTGCGGAAGCCTACAACGAGAAGGGCAATGCCACCAAGGCCCTCGAATACCTCAATGCGGTCCATAACCGCGCCGGTCTCCCTTCCATCAACGTTTCCGGGAAGGAACAGATAATGGAAAAGATCAAGAGGGAGAAGGCGCTTGAGTTCTTCAACGAGAACCAGAGGTACTTCGACGTGAAGCACTGGATGGACCCTGACATCGCCACTGAGATCATAGGCGGTCCCAAGAGGGAGCTTATCTTCCACGTTACCGAGAATTCAAGAACGGCAGATTCCGTGATTGAATACTGGGACGCAATCCGTTACGAGACCTACTGGCATCCCAGGATGTACCTCGAGCCCATTCCTCAGCCTGAGGTCAACAAGGGTATCATAGTTCAGAATCCGGGATATTAAAAATCTGAAAGGCAAATTAGTATGAACAAGAATATCATAAGACTTAGTGCTTTTGGCGCGCTTCTCTTCGCCGTGGCCCTGACCGCAGGGGCACAGGACGTGAGCTTCACGTCGGATTCGCTTTCCCGCACCACGGGAGCCGTGTCGACGGTTGGCGGAAGCAGCCTCTACAAGGTCCCGGCGGCAAACCTTACCAACACCCTGACCGGCCTGCTCAACGGACTGGCCGTAGAGCAGGGAGACGGAATTCCAGGAAATGACCTTGCGGGATTATACGTCAGGGGAATCGGGACCTATGGTATGGAGGGCGCCTCGAATACCGCCAAGGTGTACGTGGATGGATTCGAAACTAACATAGCTTTCCTCAAATACCTCATCCCCGCAGAAATCAAGAGCATTTCCGTGCTCAAAGATGCAGCGGTACTGGCGCCGTTCGGAATGAACGGCGCCGAAGGCGTGATCTGGATTGAGACGAAGCGCGGCGGCAACGACGGACTGAAGGTCGACTTCCAGGTCAGGAGCGGTCTGCAGGCTCCGATCAATGTCTCCAAGGCGCTCGGGACCGCAAGCTACACCAAGCTTTACAACCTTGCTGTGAGCAACGACGACAATACCGGCGACTATTATCCTTATTATGACGCCGATTACGTAGGCCCTGATGTGGACTGGTGGAACGAGGTAATGCGTCCTTTCGGACTCTATACCGACACCGACCTTGCGTTCCATGGTGGCAACGGCAACGTGAATTACAACGTGGTTCTTGGCTACGGCAACCAGCAGGGCCTGTTCAAGGTGCAGAACGCCGACAATACCTCAAATTCGAGGTTCGAGCGTTACACCGTCAGGGCCACCCTCGACGTGCGCCTTACCAAGGTGGTTACGGCCAGCGTGGATATGGGCGGACGGCTCGAGGATACCTACAGACCGAACTATTCAATCTGGTCGCTTATGGACAATGTGGCCTCGTACCCCGCGAACATCTATCCGGTTTATGACGAGATGGCCGCTTCCGAGGACCTCAACTTCAGCGGTACGGCCATCTATCCCGACAACCCCGTCGCTTCCATCAAGGGTCTGGGTTGGCTCAAGGACCATACAAGGATCATCCAGAGCAACTTTAAGTTCAAAGAAGATCTCGACGACTTCGTGAAGGGCCTGTACTTCCAGGAGGGGGTTTCGTTCTATGTGAATTCCACCGGCCGTTACAGCAAGACCCGCAATTACGCGAGATTCCTGGACGGAGTACCACAGACCACCGATCAGAACACCTCGATGACCGCCAGCGCCTTCAATGCAAGGCAGATGGAGGAATGGATCCAGGGTTATGCTATGGCCGGATACGACAACAGCTTCGGACAGAACAGGATACGCGCAAACGCCACGTTCCGCGTGTCCAGCTATATGGGCGAGGGCCGCTTCCAGTACCGTAACCATTATATGAATGTTTCCGGTATGGCCGAGTACTCCTGGGCAGACAAGTACATCGCCGCGCTCTCGTATTCGTATTTCGGAAGCGACGCATACGCCAAGGGATCGAGATGGAAATTCTATCCGGCGCTTTCCGCTGCCTGGGTTGCCTCCAACGAGGACTTCCTAAAGGGGTCGGAGACCGTGGATTTCCTCAAGCTCCGCCTGTCGGCCGGTCTGACTGGCTATGCAGGCTCGGCTATGACGGGGGACATAAGCTCCTACGGCTCGGGTGGCCGTTACCTCTACCAGCAGTACTATTCCTCCAGCCAGTCGGGCACCTTCTATACCGGCAATTCGGCCCCGTTCAGCAGCCAGGGTACGCTTGCGCCCCTGTTTCTCGCCAACGAGAAGGTCGGCCCCGAGACCAGCTTCAAGGTCAATCTCGGAGTTGACGCCCGTCTGCTGAAGGGTCTCGACATCACCTTCGACGCCTTCTATGACAAGCGCAGCGGCATCCTCACCCTCGACAAGTCGATAATGAACTATTACGGTTCGATCACCAAGTTCGACAACGTCGGCAGGATGACCAACCTGGGAGCGGAACTGCTGGTGCGTTACGGCGGATCGGCAGGTGCGTTCGACTACTCGGTATTCGGCGCAGCCGCATTCACCAGGAATGTGATCGACTATATGGCGGAGGCGCCTACCGCTTACGACTATAACGCGAAGACCGGACGTCCGTACGGTTCGCGCATCGGACTCAAGTGCTTGGGATTCTACGACGTGAACGACTTCAATGACGATGGAACCCTCAATGAAAACCTGCCCGTGCCGATGTTCGGCCACGTTCAGCCCGGCGATCTCAAGTACAGCGACCTCGACAAGGACGGCCACATTGACCAGACCGACGTCGACCTGATAGGCAACCCGTACTATCCCTTCCTCAATATGAGCCTGGGAGCCTCGCTCGCTTTCAAGGGCTTCGATTTCTCGATCCTCCTGACCGGAGCGGTGGGTGCCACCATCGACCTTATGGACTTCCCCGAGCACACAAAGGCTCTCGTGAACAACGGCAACGCGTTCCCCATCGCGTCCTACTCCTGGGCTTTCTATCCCGATGCCGGAATAGATACCAGAAGCTATGCCGAGTATCCGAGGCTCACCCTCACGGAAAACAACAACAACTACCGCGCAAGCGACTTCTGGATCAAGAGCAACAACTACCTTCGCATAAAGACCGCCGAACTGGGTTACGACCTCTCCGGCCTGCTCTCTTCGAAGGTGTTCTTCTCCAAGGCCAGGGTATATGTGAACGCGATGAATCCGCTCACGCTCTCAGGCGTGCTTTCGCAGTACGGTATGGATCCCGAAAGCTATTACGGATACCCCGCGCTCAAGTCTTTCAATCTCGGTGTTCAACTTAGTTTTTAACGAGAAGCTATGAAGAAGCATTCATTAATATACTTTCTGGCTCCGGCAATCATTGCATTCGCCGGCTGCGGTGACTTTCTTGACACTAAGATAGACACATACACCACTCCAGAAAGGGTGCAGACCAGGTACAGTACGCTCTGGCAATTCGCCAACGCGTTCTACGCCCCGCTTCAGTCCGGATTCGACATACTGGACGGGAACCTGTTCGCGGCTGCCAGCGACGAGGCCATACAGACTTCCGTCGAGAGCGACGCGTCTTTTTTCAACAACGGCACCATAAATGCCAGCGTAAATCCCCTTGAAGGGCTCTACACGCAGTATTACGAGGGTATCAGGGCCGCACTCTTCTTCCTTGATTACGCGAAGGACGGCGAGCACTTCCTCACCCTCAACAGGGATACTTCGGCCGTGACGAATATGGAGAATCACATTTCCTATGAGAAGCAGGTCCGGTCCCTCAAATGGTATCGCGCCGAGGCTCACGTGGCTATGGCATACTATTATTCCGAACTCATCAAGATGTATGGCGGCGTGCCCATCGTCAAGACACTTTATGAAAACGAGACCAATCCCGGTCAACTGAAGAGGGCTGAATACGACGATGTCGTCGATTACATCGTGGAGCTCATAGATTCCCAGCTCGACGAGCTTCAGGAAGACTGGGCTACCCACCCCGACAATGTGGCTTCCAATGCCGGTCGCTTCGATAAGGCTGCGGCTCTGGCCATCAAGGCTAGGACCCTGCTGTATGCCGCCAGCCCCCGAAACAACCCGGACGGCGACAGGACCAAATGGGTCAGGGCTGCCAGGGCTGCTGCTGACCTCATCGCGTTCAAGGACTACAAGATGCCGCGCAATCGCGCCTACGGAACTTATTTCCAGGGGGTCAACTGTATAAACGACAAGGAGACCATCTTCGCTATCCGCAAGGCCGCAGGCAACGCTCTCGAAAAGGCCAACTACCCGATCGCCACGCCCGGCGGACATTCCGGAATTACTCCTACCGAGAATCTCGTGGCCGATTATGAGCTCATAGGACTTCCCGATGTGGTGAATCCGTATAACAACCGCGATCCTCGCCTAAATGCGACCGTGGTGGTAAACGGCAGCCGCTGGAACGGACGCGACATCGACCAGGCCTCCAGGGGTAGCGACGATATGAACGCCAAGAATTCGAGCCGCACGGGGTACTACCTCAAGAAGTTCCTCACCGACAACCTCAACCTCCAGCAGGGTGCAACCGCACAGCACGTATGGGTGGTTTATCGCTATGCCGAGGTTCTGCTCAACTACGCCGAGGCGATGAACGAAGCTTACGGACCGGACGAGGCTCCCGCCGGCTTCCCGATGACGGCAAGGGAGGCGCTCACCGAAGTGCGCAACTCCGCGAGCACGATGCTTCCTGCCGTTACGGTCACTTCCAAGGCGGATTTCAGGAAGGCCGTGAAGCACGAAAGGCGCATCGAGCTTGCCTTCGAGGACCATCGTTACTGGGATCTCCTAAGGTGGCTTGACGCCGAGAAGGAGCTCAACAAGTCCATCAAGGGAGTCAAGGTCACCAAGACTTCGACGGGTGTCTTCAAGTACCAGACCAAGACCATTGCGACAAGGGTCTTCAACGAAAGGAACTACTATATGCCGTTCCCGCAGGCGGAGGTCTTTAACTCCAAGGGCGCGCTAGTACAGAATGTTGGATATTAACATTTAGACAGATATGAAAGAATCCAAGCTCCTTTTGCTTTTTCTGGCATTTCTGATGCCGCTGTCCTTCTCTTCGTGCGAGAAGGGGGACGGAGACCTTGACTATGGCGAAGGCTTTATCTACATCGCTCAGGCAACCCTTACCGGCGGGCTCAACAACTATTGTACGGTGCCCTCGGGCTGGGGGCCCGACACGTTCAACTATGTCCTGGACGCAAGTTCGCTGAAGGTATATGTCAGCGTTACCAGGTCCGGCAAGATTTCCGGCGCACAAGGATTCACCGTCAAGTTGAACGATGACCAGGCGCTCGCCCAGGCGGCGGTCGCTTCGGGCGAGATCGGGAACGCCGCCCTGCTGCCGTCCTCGAGCTATACGCTGCCCGCGACACTGAGTGTCGAAGAAGGTAAAAACGTAGGCACGTCCTTTGTCTCCGTAGACCGGGCCTATCTCGAATCACATATAGGAGAGAATCTGGTGATGGCGTTGTCAATATCGGATCCCAGCGCCTACAAGCTTGCCGAAAGCAACACCAGCGTAGTAATAATCATCGAGACAGAAAATCTATTTGAAACCAATTAACACTTTAACTAAAGTATGTAAAGTATGAAAAAGTTATTGTACGGGCTTGCCCTCATAAGCCTTTTGCTTGCTGCAGCAGCTTGCAATAAAGAGAAGACAACCCCTGTCGACCCAACTCCGGAGACTCCCAAGGCAGAGGCTTCGTTCACCTGGTTGGCAGACGGTCTTGTAGTGACCTTCACCAACACCTCGAAGAACGCTACAAAGTACACCTGGAATTTCGGTGACGACGAAACTTCGACCGATGCCAATCCCGTTCATACCTATGCAACCAGCGGAGATTACGAGGTCTCCCTCAAGGCTGTGGCTGCCGACGGAACTTCCAACACCGCAAAGCAGACCCTGAAGGTTGCGGGAAAGGCCTTCGTGGCATTCTCGTATGAAGCCGGATTCGGACGTCTCATCACCTTCGACGGCAATGCCTGCGAGAATGTGGAGCCTTCGACCGCAGTGTGGGACTTCGGCGACGGAACCAAGGACGAGACCGGTTCACTCGTTGTCGAGCACAACTTCCCTGAGGACAAGACCTATGAGGTTACCCTCACGGTGAACGATCTCCTCGGAGCAGCCCAGAAGTATAAGACTTCGGTTACCGTAGCCGGCGACTTCAACCTGCTCAAGGGCAGTGATATGAGTGCTGAATCCGCACAGTACTGGAAGTACTTCGAGCACTGCGAGAACAACACCAAGATGTATATGGAGTTCGAGTTCGGCAGCACCGCCGACGGCCCCGCAGCAGGCGAGGGCGGATGCCTCAGGATCATTGACTGGGGCGTTGACACCTGGCAGTGCACCCACCTGTTCCTCTATCAGCCCGTTGAGGTTGAGGAAGGCAAGACCTATGCGGTTACCCTTGCATACAAGGTTCCCGAGGTTCATTGTACCGCAATGAGCGGTATCAGGCTCTACTTCGCAAACAGCACCGATCTCCGTCAGGCCCTTTATCCCGAGGAGAGGAACGACTATCCCGGATTCCGTTCGGGCGGTGAGTACAACGCACTTCGCTACAATGTGATCTACTGCGACTCCGAGGCTGGAGACGAGCCCGGAAGGCTCTTCGCAAAGGACGACGTATGCCGCTATGAGTTCGTGGCTCCCGTTACCGGAACCATCTACTTCGGCCTCAACATCCTCTTCGGAGAGAAAGACACTCCCGGCGACTGGTACATCGACAACGTGAAGCTCGAGCTTGTTCCCGATGCACCTGCAGCTGACTAATTCCATTTGTCGTGAATTTCACGGAAAGAAACAAGACGATAGACATCATCAGGGCATTTACAATGCTCCTGATGGTGTTTGTCAATAACTTTTGGACCGTCAAGGGTGTTCCCCACGCTTTGATGCACGGAGGTACGCGGGAAGACTTCATGGGCCTGGCCGATTACGTCTTCCCGTGCTTCCTCTTTGTCGTAGGACTTTCTATTCCGTACGCCCTTGAGAAGCGTCTGGCGAAGGGAGAGTCCGGGACGTCCACGATATTCCACATCCTGGGCAGGACGCTGGCGCTGTGGGTTATGGGGGTGTTCCTCGTAAATACCGAGTATGGCATTTCCCGCTCGGTGGGGATGAGTATGTCCTGGTACAAGATCCTGATGACCGTAGGATTCTTCATGGTCTGGAATTCTTATCCTAAGGATGTCTCAAAAACGAAGAAATGGATATTCAGGGGACTTCAGATTCTTGGCGTCGCCCTTCTGGCGTACCTGTCCATAATCTTCAGGGACGAAAGGGAAGGCTTGTTCCAACTGCGCTGGTGGGGCATACTAGGCTCCATAGGCTGGACCTATCTTTTCTGCGCCTTTACCTACCTGGCCTTCCGGAGCAAGATATGGAAACACGCGGTACTGTGGGTACTGTTCGCCATTTTCAGTATGGTCAGCGCGAGCCAGCTGATACCCCGTGAGTTCTTCTTCCAATCCTTTATGGATATGCTGCATCTCGTGCCGGGCACCAAGATCTGCTTCTGCACGGCAGGTATCCTGGTCAGTCTCGTCACACTGAAGGTGACGGGCTGGAAGTCATACAGCAAGCTCCTTCTTGCCGCGGGGAGCCTCGTCTTCCTTGTAGCGGCCGGATGGGTGGCCCATAAATTCTGGATCGTATCCAAGAATCTGGCTACGCCTCCTACCCTTTTCTACTGCACCGCGGCCAGCATCGCTCTGTACTGCGTGATACATTTCCTGGTTTCGAAGGGAAAGGCCGGATGGTTCGGTATCATCCGCGCCGCAGGTACCGCGACTTTGACCTGCTATATGGTGCCCACCGTAGTGAACAGTGCGCTTAGGCTTATGCATCTCGGTCCGGAGATGAACCTTTCCGGTGCTCTCGGGCTTGCGAAATGCGCCCTGTTCGCATTCGTTTGCGTATGGATTACCGCCTTGCTTGAAAAGGCTCACGTAAAACTCAAGATATAATGATCGGGAAAGCACTGTCGCGTATTGTCCTGCCGTTGCTCCTGGCATTCGGACTGTTCCTGCTCCCATCCTGCGAAAGGGAGGAGAGTTATTATTTCAATCCCTCGACCACGGAAGTGGAACTCAAGGACGGCTTTGCCCGGCAGACCGACGTATTCCTCAATTCCAATTATAAAGATATCACTGCGAAGGTGTCGAACGCCGCTGCTTCCTGGCTCGGTGCCGTTGTCTATCAGGACGTGCTTACCGTTTCCGTCACCGACAACAGGACACTTGAAAACAGGATCGGGACCGTTTCCGTCACTGCTGGCGGGAAGTCGGTCGAAGTGACCGTCATCCAGCCGTTCATAGAGCCCGAGCCTGAACCGGAGCCGGAGCCCGAGCCGGAAGAGCCGGTCAAGAAGCCGTGGCCGTATAAGCCCCTTATCGGCCTGTGGAACCACGACCTGAAGCTGGATGTCAGCGATCTGGTGGAGCAGCTCGGCGTGAACTGCATCTGGACGGGAGATAATATGGTCACCAGCGACCTGAAATGGGAGTCCAGTCACCTGTACCGCTCGCTGAGCGTCGAAGGAGTGGACTATGTGATTGCCAAGGTCAACAGGGTGGCCTGGGGCTGGACGCACGCCGGGTCACTGAGCCACGCGGCCTGGGCCTGCCGCATGGCCAAGGAACACGAAGGCATCGTGGGCCTGTACCTGAATGATTTTTATGACGAGGTCGAAGAGGGCTACAGGACGGAAAACCAATGGCGGGAGATAATAGCGAAAGCCCGGGAAGTGAATCCCGACCTACCCATCTGGGTGCCTGTCTATCCGCACAGGCAGCAGCAGGACCATGGTTATGATTTCGACTTCGACGGAGTGATAGTGAACATGTTCGGAAACAAGCCCGAACAGATTGCGTCACTCGAAAAACATATTTACGAAGGTCTTGAGAAATTCCCGGACAAATGGGTAGTGGCGGGAGTGTATCTGGAATCCGGTGCCACGGGTCAGGAACGCTGGCTTTCGATTGAAGACTTCCGCAAGGTAATGACTTTCTATGTAAAGCTTTTGAACGAAGGTAAAATCGAAGGAATAAGGATGTTCAACGCCAATCTTTTCCTCCAGAAACCCGAGTATATCAAAGTTGCAAGGGAAATCATAGACACGATTCAGAAATGATTAAGATTTTAAAAACAGCCGTCACCATCCTGATAGCGATGCTGGCTTCGTGTTCTTCCAAACCGGAAGCGGGGTTCTTCAACCCCACGACGCTCGATTACGTTTTGAGTTCACATGCCGCTGGCAGCCAGGACATCTTCCTGAATACCAATATCAAGAATATTTCATTTAACGTGACGGAAGGTTCCGGGTGGCTTGACGCCGTGCGTTACGACGACATCCTGACGGTCTCCTACTCGGAGAACCCCGCATCTTTTCCCAGGACCGGGAGCATACTGGTCTCCGCCGGTCAGTTCCAGAAGACCTTCACTCTCACACAGCCCGGCAAGCCGGCCGATCCGGAGCCAGAACCGGAGCCGGAGCCCGAAGGTTACAGGGTGGTAGGTTATCTGCCTTCGGGCAGCTCAGGCTATACGCCTGTCTGGGACAAACTGGACGTGATAAATCTCAGTTTTGCCAGGGTCAATTCGGACGGAAGCCTCAAGGATTCCGACGTGCGCAAGGCTTTTGCAAAGTTTGCCGATACAGCTCACGAACGCGATGTAAAGGTTGTGGTTTCGCTTGGCGGCGCCAGTATGCTAAAGGAGTTTGACGCCGCCATCGTGAGCGAACAGGCAAGACAGAAGACCATCGAAGACTGCGTCAAACTAATGGCCGACCTGCACCTTGACGGAATCGACGTTGATTACGAGAGCTGGGGTTGGGGCAAAGACTCAGGCAACAAAGTGCGCGCCGAAGGCTTCCTGGCCCTTGTGAAGGGACTCAGGGCGGCACTCGGCAAGGACGCGCTGCTCACCGCGGCACTTATGGGCAACACCATCGAGAACGGATGGTACACGATGGAAATGTTCAACGAACTCGATTACATAACCCTGATGGCTTACGACCGCACCTCAGGCAAGGTCGGCCCACATTCGGCATTCGAATACTTCAGCTCGTTCGCACAGATAGCACTTGATATGGGGATGCCGGCAAAGAAGATAATCCCTGGAGTCCCGTTCTACGGCTACCAGTTCAAGGACAACAATCCCTCCAGCCACACCACGCCTTCATACAAGCAGATAGTGGCCACTTATCCCGGGGCCGAGAATATGGACGCCATCGAATCCGAGCACCTCTACTACGACGGTATCCCGATGATGACCCGTAAGTGCAACCACGTGGTGGAAAACGGCCTTGGCGGTATAATGATCTGGCAGATAGCGGGAGATGCCACGGAGGACAACAAGAGCCTTCTTACCGTTATCGACAGGATACTTAAAGCGGAAGAATGATTATGAAAAGGAGTTCTTTCCTTTTTGCGGCCTTGCTCGCACTCTCGATTGCCGCAGGCTGCTCGAAGGGCGGCGTGAAATACGACTATCCGCTGTTCTGGACCTGGGCCAACTATCGCTCGGGGGATAATTTCGACTCCCTGTGCACCGTTATCAACCAGGTGGGAATCGACGGCGTCGTGCTGAATTGCGACACGCCGGAGGAATTTGAATACGTCATCCCGATCGCACACGCGCACGGTATAAAGGTCTTTTCGAGCCTGTGTACGCTCAATCCCGAAAACGAAGGGGCGAAACTTATGAAGGAGCATCCCGAATGGCTGAGCGTCAACCGCTTGGGACAAAGCCTGGCGGATACCCGCGCCTATGTGGACCACTACCGTTTCCTCTGCCCCGCACTGCCGGAGGTCAGGGAGTATCTCTGCGATATGGTGAGGGCACAGTGCGAGATCGAGGGCCTGGACGGCATTTCGATAGATTTCCATCGCTTCGTCGACGTGATACTGCCCACGACCATGTGGCAGAAATACAACGTGGTCCAAGACAGGGAACTGCCGGAATTCGACTACGGATATCATCCCGAGATGATACGTCTCTTCAAGGAGAACTACGGCTATGATCCCAGAGAACAGGAGGATCCGTCTATGGACGAAAAATGGGTTCAGTTCCGCTGTGACCAGATCACCGGACTGGCCAACATTTTCGCTGACATCGTACATTCGTACGGGAAGGTGATGGCCGCCTCGCCGTTTCCCACGCCCAAAATCGCCCGCCGTATGGTGCGGCAGGAATGGGGGAAGTGGAACCTGGACATAGTCTTCCCTATGGTGTACTATCTGTACTATACCCAGGATCCAAGTTTCTGCTACGACTGTATGGTCGAAAACGTCCGTGACAAGAATCCCGGCTCGACGCTCTATTGCGGAATCAAATACCGCGAAGACATAGTCCCTGCCATGGACGAGGCCATACGGGGAGGAGCCCAGGGCATAGCGATATTCAACATCAATCTTATCGATACGTCCGAAAAGGTGGCTGAAATCCGTGCTTATACCGATTCGGTCAAGGCAGTCGCTGCGGCAAACGGCGGGAAACTGCCCGCGGTCAAGGTGCCCGAGGCCGCCGATACCGACTTCTTTGCCCACGAAGAGGTGATGTCGAAAATCCAGGAGAGGATGAAGGAGATCACCGGGGCGGATGAGCTTCAGCTCGGGGAATACGATTTCGTCGGTAAAGGAGACCTTGACTACAATTACGAAGTTTCCGATGCCTTGAGTGGTGTTTCTTTCGTTGTAACTATGTTTCTTTGCGGAGACGTCTTCTATGGATGGGACGTAACTGCAAAATGACAACAGCACTTAAGACCACTAAACGTATCCAGGCTATAGACGTGATGCGCGGCATCACAATGGCGTGGATGATTCTCGTAAACAATCCCGGCAGCAGGAACGTTTTCGCGCCCCTGCGCCACGCGGCCTGGAACGGGCTCACCCCGACCGACCTCGCATTCCCGTTCTTCATGTTCATAATGGGAGTGTCGATGTGTTTCTCGTTGCGTAAGTACGAGGGCAACCGCAAGGCCGCCAACATCAAGATTTTCCGCCGCGCCGTGCTGATCTACGTCATAGGCGTGGCCCTGGGCTGCGTGGGCAAACTGATTAACGGAACCTTCACCTTCGAGGGTATAAGGATCCTGGGCGTACTCCAGAGGCTCGCCATAGTCTATCTGTTCGGTGCCCTGCTGTACCAGTACGTGCCCAAGAAGTGGCATCTGCCGCTGGCGGCCGTAATCCTGGTGGTATACATAACGATACTGCAGTGTTTCGGAGGCTACGTCTATTCGCCCGAGAATATCGTGGCCAGGATCGACGTCGGGCTGCTCGGAGCTTCGCATATCATAGGCGAGAACGGTGAGGGAGGGCGTTTCCCCTTCGAACCGGAGGGCATACTAAGCACCCTGCCGTGTCTGGCCCACATACTCTTCGGAGCCTTTGTGGGGCGCCTGATAATGAATATGGAAGATGACAGGGAGAAGGTGCGCAGGATTGCCGTGTTCGGTGCGGTCCTGCTGTTCGCCGGGTTCCTGCTCCAGTGGCTCGATCCCATCAACAAGAAGCTCTGGACCTCCACCTTCGTGCTCGTGACCTGCGGCTCCGCCTCGCTGCTGCTGGCCCTGCTGCTCGAGCTTCTCGACGTGAACGGCAAGGGCAGGGGACTGGATTTCTTCAAGGTTTTCGGGACCAACGCCCTGTTCGCCTACATCCTGTCGTCGCTCATGGGCATTCCCCTGGGGCGCCTCGGGATACACGACTTCCTCATGAGGTCCGTGCTCGAGCCGGCATTCGGGCTCAAGGGCGGCGCGCTGGCCTATTCGCTGCTGTACATCCTGCTTATATGGATAATCCTGAATCCGCTCTACAAGAAGAAGATATACATAAGACTCTAGCATATGAAACGCATTCTCACAGTTCTTTCAACAGTGGTTCTCGCCGCAGCCGTGTTTTGCTCCTGCGGCAAGAAGGACGATTCCGGTAAGAATCTCAGGATCGTCGCCTACTATCCTTCCTTCAGCGGCTCCGAGTTCTTCGAGCCCTGGTGGGACCAGATCACCCATATGAACCTCAGCTTCTGCAAGATCAATGCTGACGGTTCCATCAACGACGAAGCCGTGCGCAGGTCCTTCTCCGACCTCGCTCAACTATGAAACCCTTGAACCATGCGTGGTTCAAGGGTGGTTCAAATATAATGAAAAAATCCGGATATCAAAAAGGAATATCCGGAATTATTTGTCTTAGTATTTAGTTGATTATTAGACTATTCGTACTTTTTAGTACAGATTTGGTGAAAGTTGTTACTATCTATTTACTTTCCGATACAGTGGTGGGCGAAGATGTTGTGGAGGACGGACTCGGGGGATAGGCCAAGGTCCTTACCCAAAATGAGGTTCACGGAAGCGATGGCGGCGCGAAGATCTTCGGCCACTAGATCCGTGGGAATGCCGCTTTGGAGAGCCTCTGC
>CAMHTE010000017.1 GCA_946187975.1 uncultured Bacteroidales bacterium
CGTCTATTGTATCATCCGTGCCCGGAGCGAACTCCTTTTCTGGTAATACTTCCGGAAAAGACAGGTACTGTGCCCTGCGCATACGGTCCAGACATAGATTCTTGAGCATCCGAATGCAATATGCTTTCGGGCTCTGAACCCCGTCCAGGGTATCTTTCGACTCCCAAAGCTTCAGATATACCTCCTGTACCGCATCTTCCGCTTCCTGCCCGGATTCCAGCATGTAATATGCGATCCGGTAAAGGGTATCGGCAAGGGAGATATAATCCTTATGGAAGAGGGATTCAGTCATTGGATGCCAACTTTGCAACAGCGTCCATAGATATGGAGCCGAAAATGCAGATAAGCGCGCAGTCGGACGGTGAAAACAGTACGAAATTCCGCACCTTGTCGGTTTTTTCGTCCATTACTCCGTATAACCTCATTTTATTCTCCGAGTCACTTGCTTCCATGAGCATATCCGAGCCGGACAGGGCCTTTTCCAACCTGCCGTTAATACGTTCCTTATCGGCATTAGAGCAACTATCGTAATCCATTACCGTGACGCCATGGATACCATTCATCAAAGTCAACGCCTCCCGGGCGTCGGGATCATCGATGGAAGAAAGCCGTACAATCCCTTTCAAGGCCGCGGTTGCTATAGGCCCCAACTTTACCAACTCTACGCCTTCGATGCGGCGGCAATTGGAAATAACAGTTGCAATACGGTCTGAGGAAACAGTTTTCTCCTTCTTTCCAGCGAATGCCGAAACAGGTATCAGAACCAGAAATATCAGTAATAATCGTTTCATAATTAATTCTTTATACACAGTCGCATTTTGCGCGCTTTTCATGCGACCCGATAATAAGACTGATATACACCGTATTTGTTAATCGCTTTTTCATACTAAGATAGACATTTTTACAAATTTCTACATCATATCTTGCCGATATCGGCAAAAATCGCTATCTTTGCACTCAAATAATACAAGAAAATTGCCGATAAAGATGGAACTTATATCTGTAAGCCAATTTGCCCAGCAGCATAATCTCTCTGAACGCACTGTTAGGAACTGGTGTGCTTCCGGAAAGATTAATGGGGTGGTTCTTGTAGGAAAAACCTGGAGTATACCTGCTGACGCTCCTTTACCGAGAAGGGGCAAGTCGAAAGTAAATCCTTTGCTGAAATACCTCCGTGAAGAGAAGGATAGTAAGATCAGCGGCGGTATCTATCATCGTACCCAGGTTGACATGACGTATAATTCCAACCATATAGAGGGGAGTCGACTGACACATGAACAGACGCGGTATATCTTCGAAACAAATACCATTGGCATTACAGATGAAAGCATCAACGTAGATGATATCGTCGAGACCACTAACCACTTCCGCTGCATCGATCTTATCATAGACAGGGCCGAAGAGAAATTATCCGAGCCATTTATCAAAGAGCTTCACAGAATACTTAAGGCCGGGACCTCAGATAGCCGCAAATCCTGGTTCAATGTCGGAGAATATAAGAAGTTGGCTAACGAAGTGGGCGGGAGTGCCACCTGCCCCCCGGAAGAAGTACATGCACGGATGAAAGCACTTCTTTCTTCATACAATGCAAAAACTCCCAAATCGTTGGAGGACATTATCGATCTCCATCAGAAGTTTGAGGCAATCCATCCATTCCAGGATGGAAACGGTAGGGTAGGAAGACTCGTTATGTTCAAGGAATGCCTGTCGAACGGAATTGTACCGTTTATTATAACCGAAGAGCTCATACTCTTTTATTACAGGGGCCTTAGGGAATGGGGCCACGTTAATGGTTATCTCATGGATACTTGTCTATCCGCGCAGGACAGCTATAAGGCGATACTTAACTACTTCAGAATAAAGTATTAGTACTCTTACTTCCCGATGCAGAACCTGCTGAAGATGCTTTGAAGGATGTCTTCGCTGGTGACTTCGCCGAAGATGCTGTTCAGGCTGTAGATTGCGGCGCGTAAATCGTCAGCGAGCAAATCCGGAGTAGTGCCGGCATCTATGCCGCAACGGACGCGTGCGAGTTCTTCGGCGGCACGCGTGAGCGCCTCATAATGACGAAGGTTGCTAACCAATGTGGCGTCAGCGGATGATGCGGCCTGCAGGTAAGGGGCGCTGATGCGCTCACGGAGGGCATCGAGCCCTTCTCCCGTTCGTGCGGAAATATCCAGTACGGAGAAGGCGTCTGGCACCGCTATGCCCTTTTCATGAAGATACTCAGCCAGCGCATTTGCGAAGGCGTCCGGATCCATGCTGTAAGTGCCGAAAGCAGGGTATTTGAGCGGGAAGATACCGTAACTGCGGTCAACGGTAGGGAAGTCTTCCGGAGCAATTGCATCGTAGGCATCCACTTTATTGCGAACCAGGACAAGAGCCTGGGAAGGCGAGAGATGCTCCACAATCCACGTACAGGACTCCCGGGCCTCTTTAAGAGGCACGCAGCCATCCAGCACACCGATTACCACATCTGCCTTTTCTAGACTCTGCAGAGAGCGTTCTATGCCCTTCCGCTCGACCGTATCGGACGATTCGCGTATTCCGGCAGTATCTATAAAGCGGAATTGTATTCCATCTAAAGTGAGAACTTCTTCGACTGTGTCGCGGGTGGTGCCCGGAAGATCGGAAACTATCGCCCTGTCCTCGCCAAGAAGGGAATTCAGGAGGGTGCTCTTTCCCGCATTGACCGCTCCTACAATAGCAACAGGGACGCCTTTGCGTATGGCATTACCGAGGCGGAACGAATCGCGGAGAGCGGCGATACGTGCATCGGTTTCATCCAGGAGCTTACGGAGTTCCGACCTGTCGGCAAATTCTATTTCCTCTTCGCTGAAATCCAGTTCAAGCTCCAACAGGGAAGCCAGTTTGACCAGGCGCTCACGCAAATCTTTCAGGGCATCGGAATACTTGCCTCGGAGCTGATTGAGCGCAACCTTATGCGATGCCTCCGATCCGGAAGCTATCAGGTCCGCTACGGCTTCTGCCTGAGCAAGGTCCATCTTGCCGTTCACGAAGGCCCTGCGGGTGAACTCCCCGGGTTCTGCGCTCCTGGCACCGGCTGCGATGAGCAGCTCCAGGACACGCTGCACTATGTACGATGATGCATGGCAGGCTATCTCCACGGAATCTTCTCCCGTGTAGGAATGAGGGGCACGGAAAACGCTGACAAGCACCTCGTCTATGTCGGGAATGCTCCCGTATTTAAGCCTGTACCCTTCGGAGGACGATGCGCTGCCGTTACGGAATGCAATAACCTTGTCGGCTATGCCAAGCGCATCCGGTCCGCTAAGCCGGATAATCGAAACGGCACCGGCCCCCACGGAGGTTGCCGGTGCACATATCGTATCGTCCTGGCGGAACATAGATTAATAAGTATCGTAATACTTGGCTTCGCGAGGGGAGACCTTGTTCATGTTGTCCAGGAGGTCTTCGTTGGTCTTGAACTCGTCCATCAGCTGGAGCATGAAATTCATGGCCTCCAGAGGAGTCATGTCGGCAAGCAACTTGCGCAGGATCCATATCCTCTGGGCGACGCCCTTGCTCAGGAGAAGGTCGTCCCTGCGGGTTCCGGAAAGGATGACGTTGACCGAAGGGAAGATACGGCGGTTGCTCAGGTTGCGGTCGAGCTGGAGCTCCATGTTACCGGTACCCTTGAATTCCTCGAAGATAACGTCGTCCATCTTGGAACCGGTCTCAGTGAGAGCTGTAGCAAGGATGGTAAGCGAGCCGCCTCCTTCGATGTTGCGGGCAGCGCCGAAGAAACGTTTGGGCTTCTGGAGGGCGTTGGCGTCCACACCACCGGTAAGAACCTTGCCCGAAGCGGGCTGAACCGTATTGTAAGCGCGTGCAAGACGGGTAATGGAGTCGAGGAGAATTACCACGTCGTGACCGCATTCGACCAGACGGCGGGCCTTCTCCAGCACCATGTTGGCAACCTTTACATGCCTTTCGGCGGGTTCGTCGAAGGTGGATGCTACCACTTCGGCCTTAACGCTGCGCTGCATGTCGGTAACTTCCTCGGGACGCTCGTCGATAAGCAGGACAATCTCGTAAACCTCGGGATGATTGTCCGCGATAGCGTTTGCTATGCTCTTGAGCAGCATGGTCTTACCGGTCTTAGGCTGAGCCACGATAAGGCCGCGCTGACCCTTTCCGATAGGGGAGAACAGCTCTACTATACGGCAGGAAACGTCACTGCTGTGACCGTTGCCCAGAAGATTGAACTTCTTGTCCGGGAAGAGGGGAGTAAGGAAATCGAACGGAACGCGGTCACGGATGAACTCGGGGCTGCGTCCGTTGATAAGTTTGACCCTGACGAGAGGGAAGTACTTGTCGCCCTCGCGGGGAGGACGTATCTCTCCAACTACGGTATCACCGCTCTTGAGGCCGTTCTGCTTGATCTGCTGCTGGGAGACGTAGATATCGTCCGGCGAATTCAGGTAGTTGTAGTCGGAAGAACGCAGGAAACCGTAGCCGTCTGGCATAATTTCCAGGACGCCCGTAGCTTCGACGGTTCCTTCGAATTCAGGTGCCTTGGGCTTGGGCTGAGGCTGGGGACGGGGCTGCATGAAAGCGGCACGGGCCTGGTCAAGGTTCTCCTTGGCCATCTCCCTTGCCTGCTGCTGGGCAGCTGCCTTGCGTTCGGCATCGTCCTGCTGAGGATCAGCCTTAGGGGCTTCTTCCTTCTTACCGCCCTTGCGTCCGCGTTTGCGGGGCTGTTGCTGCTCGGCGGCAACGGGCTGGACTGCGGGTGCTTCAGGGGCTTCCTTGGGCTGTTTGGCCGCACCCTTGCGTCCGCGTTTGGGTTTATCTTCGGCAGGCTTTTCTTCCTTGGGGGCGGGGGCTTCGACGGGAGCCGGCTTTACCGCCTCGGCAGCGGGCTTTGCCTTAGGAGGGCGCCCTCTGCGAGCCTTGGGTTTATCAGGAATAGGCTTTTGGGATTCTTCCGTAGCCTGTGCATCGAGAATCGCATATGCGAGGTCCGCGATCTCAAGATTTTTGATTTTTTTAATGTCGTGCTGACTGGCAATACTTTCGAGTTGTTCCCTACTCATATTGTTGAGCTCGAATAGAGAGTATGTCATAAAAAATGAAAGATAATCGCTCGAGTGAACGTTTGTGCAAATATAGGAATAATATTTTACTTATCCCAATAGCTGCTGCTCTTTTTGAAGCGGAGAAGATCGGCCAGTGCGGCGGCGTTCGCCTGTATGCGGAAGCTGTAGCTCTGCCATGTTCCCGTAGGTACCCACGACACCGCAATGTTGAAGCAGTGAAGGTCGTAGGTGGCGCTTATCTGTGTTGTGGTTATCTTCTTTGCGACTATGTCGTAACCCGACGTGGCGTCCAGCGACATCTTGGGCGTAAGCTTGATGTTGCCGTTGAAGCGCAGCGACTGGGTTATGTTGTTCTTCTCTTCCAGCCTGGCGGCAGCAGTATCATAACGATAGGACTTATTGCAGCTGAAGGTATAGCTGAAATTAACCGACCAGGGAACGTTAGGATTAGTGTAGTACACCCAGCCTCCGGGGATGTATTCTCCGGTTATAGGGTGAGTGTAGATGCGCTGATAATAGTCAGCTGCGCTCTGCCCGCCCTGACGCCCGTCGTTGCCGTTCATCGCACCCTTGCCGGAAAGCGAATACGACAGCGAAGCCGAAGCGTTGGTGAAACGGGCCACGCCCTGTCCTTCCTTCACCGCCCACCGGTTAACCTTGCGGCCGCGTTCATCCACGGCATAAGGATCGAAGTTGGCGCTACCGCTGACGCTGATCTTGCCGAATACCGAAGTAGACATCGACATGCTTATCGTGCTCATCTTGAGCGAATCGGCGAGGAAATTATAACCCGAACGCAAATTCAGCTGGTCTATGAGCTTTACCTTCTTGGAACCGGTTCCGGTGGTATCGGCAAAGTCTCGCACCTTGGCTTCGAGGTTATTACCCACGGAGAAGGAGGCACTGGCGGTCCTGCCAGTTCCAGGAGGGCCGTAAAGCTGACCGCTGTAGATATTGTACTTATAGGCCTGCTCCACGTTGTTGGCATCGGTATAATACAGTGTCCTGTAACCGTTTGCGTAGGTTCCGAGTTCCGGGCTTATGCTCATCGACACCGAGGGCGACACCACGTGGCGTATCGCCTGGATACGATGGTATTTGCCGAAGTTGAACATACCGTAAAGACGGGTGCTCATGCTGATCGATCCCGAATAAGTCTGGGTGATGCCCAGGGAAGAGAAGGCTTTGCTCTGTTCGGCCACCAGCTTACCCGATGCGGAGTCGTAACTGTATTCGGTCGAGCGGAAGAACCAGTTCTGGCCATAGCTCACCGAGGGAGCGAAGTTCAGGTATTTGAAGAGGCTGAAAGAGGGGAGTCCGATGCTGAAGTTATGGGTCATTCCATTCTGGAACTTATCCATGAAACCGTCCTCCATGAACTCGGAAGCCTTGAAATTGATCTTATTCTGGATGGTAGTGTTATATGCCAGCGAGAACTTCTCGTAGAAACGCTCCTTACCTACGCGCACTTTGCGCTTGAAAGGATAGAAAGTCGCCAGCGAGAAGGTGAGGTTAGGCAGGGTGAAGGCATAGGAACTGTCCCTGGAGTTCTGCGAATGCAGGGCATTCAGCGAAAGGGTTGCCTTGCCACCGAAACTCTTGGAATACGATATCGAAGACGAAGCCTGGTTCTGCAGGGCCTGGTTAACCGACCTGGAGTTGTACCTGCTGTTGCTTGGGCTGGAGAAGTTGACGCTTGCCGAGAAAGTGGTACCGGGGTGAGCCTTTGAATCCTGCGAATGCGACCAGCGTATTCCGAAGTTGGTGCTCTGGGTGAAGTCTGCCGAGCCCTTCTCACCCGTACGGTCGTCGGAATAGTTCATCGAGAACGATCCGTTAAACTTGTAGTTGACACGGTACCTGGAATTGAGGTCAAGAGCCCAGGAACCAAGGGTGAAGATGTCGGTGGTAGCCGCAAGGTCGAGATAGTCGCCGAAGACAAAGTACATTCCCAGGTCCTTCATGTAGAAGCCTCGGGCGGTTTCTTCTCCGAAAGTAGGGAAGAGTATTCCGGTCGCACGTTTAGGCCGTTTCGGCACGAAACCGAAGGGGAGTGCCACGGCATACAGCTTAACGTCTTCTACCACAAGGTAGGCAGGTCCGAAAACTATCTTCTTGCTGGGCTTGGTAACCACCTTGGCTGCCGTCAGTTGCAGATAATAGTGCGGATGCTCATGGTCGCAGACGGTATATTTACCCTGAGTGATGTTGATGCTCTTGTCAGGCATCATCTTGATGTTGCGCCCGTGCAGAATACCGTCATCCTCGTTGGTTACCATGTTGGTAATGCGCGCCTTACGGGTATTGAAGTTGTAACGCAGTTCCTCCATGTTGTAGGTCTTTCCGCCCTCGGTCATCACGGGACGGCCCTTCCATTCCTGTGCGAGGGAATCATAAACGCCGTAGGCATGCACGACGCCGGAATTCATATCGTAATCCATGCGCTCGGCGCTCATCTCCATGTTCTGGTATTTAACCGTGACGTCGCCGTAGTAATGAATGATGCGCTTGCCATCCGTAAAACTCTCTATAATGGAGTCCCTTGCGGTACTGAAGGCAGGCGCAGTAAGCGAGCTGTAAGCCATCATCGAGGCGGAATCGGCCCTGAAAAGGGAGTCGGCCACGCGTATCGAATCGAGCCTTGCAAGTTCCAGTGAATCAGGAGGAACGACCTTCTTTTCGGCTACCTGTGAGGAAAACTCCTGACGCCCCCTGTTACGCCTCGGTCGCTGGGCATAGCCGTATGCGCTTGCAAGGATTAAAACAAGCGCCACGGACAAGAGGTAGGAATATTTCCTCATTTGCAATTTATTTCTATATTTGCAAAGTACAAAAGTAAGATTTATTTCTGAAACACGCAATCTGCATACTCCTGACTCTGCTTCTCGGCAGTTGGTGCGTCCGGGCGGATGACCTTCGCCTGCACACCGTTGTAATAGATGCAGGACACGGCGGAAAAGATGCAGGAGCGGTCAGCCGTGACGGCAAATCTTACGAAAAAACCTTCACCCTTTCCATCGCCGAACGCCTTGCTTCGCTCATCAGGGACGCTTACCCGGAAGTAAAGGTCGTCCTAACCAGGAGCACCGACAAATTCGTCGAGCTTGCAGACCGCGCGTCCATTGCAAACAAAGCAGATGCCAAACTCTTCATCTCTATCCACATTAATGCGGCGAAGAGTACTGCTGCCAACGGGTATTCGGTCCATATCCTCGGTCAATCCTCCAACAAGAACAGGGACCTCTTCGCGTACAACATGGACGTGGTGAAGCGTGAGAACTCCGTTATATTGCTCGAGGACGACTACAATACAAAATATCAGGGCTTCAATCCCTCCGATGAGGAATCGTGGATATTCATGAAGCTGATGCAGAACGCCTATCTAGAGCAGAGTCTCCTGGCGGCGTCCGTAATTTCAGAGAAGCTAAAGGCCGGCCCCATCAAGGGCGACAGGGGAATATGGCAGAATCCCTTCCTGATACTCTGGCAGACGGCCATGCCCGCCGTGCTGGTAGAGCTGGGATTCATTTCCAATACCATGGACCTCGCCACCCTACGTCAGGAAGACAACCGTAACCGCCTGGCCGACTGCCTGTTCGAGGCATTCAAGGACTATAAGGCCTTGTACGACAGCAGTGTAGAGATACGCCACCCGCGCGAGGAGAAGGCCGCTCCGGCTGAACCAGTAGCGGAAAAACCCGTACAGACAAACAGCGCCCCGGTAAAGACGGAACCTGTAGCCGCTGCTCCGGCCATAGCCCTCTACGGCACCCAGATCTTTGCCAGCAGCCGCACCATCGACCCTTCGGACCCCATGTTCTACGGATACATCCCCGTAGTCATCAATATCGGCTCCCTTAATAAATATATAATCGGTGTCTTCGAAGACCCCGAAGAGGCCCGCAAGGCCAATATATCAATAAAGGAGAAGTATCCCTCGTCCTTCATGGTAAAGATTGTGGACGGGGCCACGAGCAGATTTAAATAAACAAAGAAGTAGCATATGATTAAGAAAAACGTAAACTGCGGAAAAGCCATCGTATTCGCCCTTTACGCGGTGCTTGCCGTTATGGCTGTTCCTGCTCGAAGAATGAGCAGAAAGCCGGCGATGAACCGGATGAGCCCGGCACCATCGTCCCGGGTGAAATTGCAAAGATGCAGTTCACTGCAAACTTCGTCGACACTTTCGTTGAATCAAAGGCATCCCTAAGTGATTTTAAGCTTGTGTGGCAGGAAGGAGATGCGATCAATCTCTTCGATCCCGAGGGAATCAGCCGCGATCTGAAACTCAAGAGCTTCGACGGGAACAGCGCCGTTTTCGAAGGTGATGCCGAGATGGCCGGTCCTTATGCTGCCATATATCCGAAATTTGACGATGCGGCATATCAGGACGGCAAGATAATCGCGGAGATACCTGCAACCCAGGTTTTTGACAGCCCGGGCATTCCGAAAAACGCGCTGGTAAGCGTCGCATACACACAGAAGGCATCCTCCGCAGGAAAGGCATCCCTCGATTTCAAGAACGTTTGCTCCATAATAAACTTCGCCCTGGGCGACAATATTACCGCTGTAACCCTGCTTAGCAACGACGGTTCTCCCATAGCGGGCAAGGTTTCCATAGACCCTGCGACCGGGGCGGCCACAGTCATCGACGGCGTTGACAGGATTACGCTCAAACCTTCGGGAGAGACTTTCCCCTCCGGCATCCATTACGCCTGCGTTCTTCCTGGAAAATACGAGTGCCTAAAACTCATTTATTCCTTTAAGGGCGAGCTCCGCAAGGGTGAGTGGGAGGCCGAAGGCGAGGTGTCCCTCGAGAAAAACATTGCCTATAAACTCGGAGAAATCATTGAGACCCAGCACAATTACTATATCAGTAATGCCGATGAGCTGATGGCCTGGATAGCCGACAAGGACAACTGGAACCCTGAAGGTGAGACGGTTTACATTACGGGCGACATCGATCTCAAGGATGCGGAATGGACTCCTCTGGCTGACAGCTATCCCGGTATCATCGAGGGTAACGGTCACAAGATCAGTCACTTCCATATTTCCGCAACAGCATCAGACAAATATCGCGGTTTCTTCTACGTCAAATATGCAAAACAGGTCCGCAACCTGATTTTCGGTTCGGAAGACGGCAAGACCTACGACGGCACCTCCTACATCAAACTCGGTTATTCGGGTAGCGATGCCTGGGCCTATGCAGGAATATTTACTTACGTTTCAGCTGATATTACGGGCGTAACCAATTTCGTTCCGATTACGGTTACTTCCTCCGTCACGACAAAAACCCGTGCAGGCGGTATAGGATCCTGGATAGAAAAGGGTACCATTAATGTCGAGGATTGCCACAACTACGGCGCCGTCACCCTGGATAACTTTACTGCAACGAGCAAGACCCTTCCTACAGCCGGTATAATCGGAGGTATAGGCGAAGGCGCTAACGTGGTGATTAAGAACTGCGTCAACCATGCGAACGTCACAGCCAGCAATATTAACTGCCGCGCGATCGGTGGTATAGTTGGTTTCAGCTACGCCGCCCACGACAGGATCTCCATCGAAGACTGCATCAACGAAGGAGAAGTTAAAATGCTGTATTCCGCCACCCATGGTACGTACTTCTGCATAGGAGGCATTATGGGACAGGCCCTGAGTACCGCAGGCGTCAACCCCGTATACATCACCAACTGCATCAACCGCGGAAAGGTATACAGCGAAGCCATGCACCAGCATTACGTAGGAGGCATACTCGGACAGTCCGAAGGTGCACAGGTAATGCTCTGCACCAATGAAGCCCCGGTTATAATTGATCATACCGCGCATGCAACCACGCGCTTCCAGTATATTGGAGGTATAGTCGGAGGTACCAAGAGCGGAGGCGACGACAATATTATCCGCAACAACACCAACAAGGGAGAGATTTCCATGAAGGTGGCTTCTTCCGGACACAACGCCACACCCGGCTCCACGAGCGACACCGGCTTCTACGGAGTCAACGCTGGAGGAATCCTCGGTTATTCCGGCGACACCAATATCCTGGCCGACAATATAAACGAGGGAACCGTTCTCGCCGAGAATGCTTTCTCCGCAAGCAATGCGTCCTATCCCGCCATTGTACATGCGGGCGGCATCCTCGGATACGACCTGAGCCCTGTCGGAAACTTTGCCGGCAACGTGTTCAAGGGCTTTGTAAAGGCCAGCACCACTACCGCAACGTCGGTTCCGTCCCAGGCATACGCAGGCGGCCAGGTTGGTAACCTGACCCTCTCCACAATCCTCTCGGGCACTTCCAACGGTTCCGTGGAGGCGACTGTAGCCGATGCAAGCGGCAAGATCTACGCGGGATCGATAGCGGGCTACAACGACGCCACAATAGCCAGCTGCTCCTTTGGCGGAACGGTTAACGGCGCAGCTGCTTCGGAATCAAATACCGTAGGCGGAGGCAACGCACCCATCAAGACATCCGACGATCCTGGCAGCGGCGGCGGAGTATTCGCTACCTCCACCACCGAAGTCATCTTCCCTGGTTCCGGCTTCTCGAGTTCTCTCCTGACCGTAACCACGGGCGAGGAAGCCGTCAGCGTAACCAAACAGAATCTCGACTGGCTCGACGGCAGCATTCCCGAGTCAATCGATGCGGGTGCCGCAATTTTCATCACCCTCAAGCCTAAGAAAGCTAACGTTTACGACAACCGCACCGGCGTGCTTGTCTTCAAGGAAAAGACTTCCGGCAATGAAATCAAGGTAAACGTAACGCAGAACAACCTGTACACAGCCGTAGACGGATATCCCTGCAGGTGGGAAATCAAGAAAGACGGTACTTACGCCAGCGGCACCGTGGCCAATGAAGCCGGCCGTAAATGGGTCAATGAGGGAGTAGCAGTATCCACGGTGGTCGCGACCTCCAATGGCCCTTCGGCAGGCCCCGGAACCGGCTACATCCATGCCGTTCCCGTCGAAGGCAACACGCTCAAGTACTCGATAGATATCAGTTCCTCCACCAAGACCCTCGGCATAGGTAACCTCGGAGAAGGGGACTGCATACATTTCAGCATACCTGTCGTATCCCTGCCTGCCGGCACTCCCGTCGACCTGATGGTCACAATGAACACAAACAACAACGCATCGCCGAAATACTGGCTGTTCGAATATTGGGACGGCACTTCATGGAAGACGGATCCCGGCCACCTCTTCACTGCCAAGGAAGACGGAACGACCAAATATTCCTTCTATGTCTATCGTTTCGCATCTGACGGTAACCACAGAACCTTCATAGGCTCCTGCGTACTGCCGCAGGCTATAGACCATGACTTCATCAAGCTACGTATTCGTGCCGTAGGTAATATCAACTGTAACGGAACTACGCTCGTCCGCACTCCCGGCGCTTTGATGTACTTCGTTGCATACACCTACGAGGGATGCGAAATCAACGCCTATCCCAACACACCGGCCGTCAAGGACAACACCCGCCTGATGCAGTTTGGTAACAGCCAGACCTTCTACTACGGATCCGCCTTCTACCTCAAGCAGATATGCCGTCAGGAAGGCCATCAGACGGACGTGCGAATCAACGTCAAGGGTTCCCAGCAGTTCGAGCATCACCTCAAACTTCAGTTCTCGACCGAAATCATGCAGGAGGGCAACTGGGACAAGGCCATACTTCAGGACGGCTCGTATTACCACGCCGTTTACGGCAAGGGAGCCAACACCATCGTGGGACGCGAATCCAGCATCCAGCCCGAAGCGATCTTCGACCTTACAAAGCAGATAACGGCCGAATTCCACAAGTATTCCCCTTCGGGAGAAGTGGTTCTCGAGAGCTGCTACTCAGTCCGTAACAAGGACGGCAACTATCTCGGGTTCGAGAGCTTCCCTCTCTTCGACTATTATATGTGGAAGGGAAGTACCGACCTGGCACATAAGATATACGACATAAACTGGCTCTCCCCGATAGGAATAGCCTTTACCATCGCCAGGAACCGTTACGGATTCGGGTCAACCTACAACTACCTCAATTACTCCGACAGTTACCACCCCAACAGGTACGGTGCATACCTCAAGGCTTGCGTGGATTATCTGACCCTGTTCGGAGAGCCGTTCGGATCCAATCCTGCCAACTGCGACATTCCCGCCGACATAGCCGAAAAACTACGCAATGCGGCACAGGATGCAGTGTTCGGATTTGAGCGTGATGTCAACAACAGACAACGCTTCCATTACGTCAATGGAGTATCGGTTCAGCCGGAGGTTGTAGCTAACCCTGAAGGACCCGAAAATCCTTAATCCAAAAAGTGTTGATTTATAATTAGTTAAGTTTTATATTAAATAACTAATAATCTGATAATCAAATGATTAAACCCCATTTCCATAGCGAAGTGGGGTTTCTAGATTTACAACATAAAAACTTAAAATACAATAGTTGAAAAAAAATTTTTGATGTTTTTTTTAACCACTTTTGCACATCTGAATTACTCCGCAAGGAATACTCACGATAACTATGCAAATGGACACGAAACATATCGACTCGTGGAATGCTTGTCTGCGCATATTCGCAGACATCATTGACGCACGTCAGTTCGATACCTGGTTCAAAAGAATCAGGCCCGTTTCGCTTGTCGGATCCACTCTCACGGTGGAGGTTCCTTCGGACTTTTTCCGTGAATACCTCGAGGATGCATACCTCGACATTATCCGTAAAACTCTCAAGCGTGTCATAGGCGCGGATGCCAAACTCAACTATATAGTCCCTGCCGTCCGCAACCAGAAACCCATGACCGTTCCCGAGGGCCCGGGCAACGCTCCGGTTAATATGCCCATATCGGTGAGTTCCGGCCAGCCTGCAGGCAATCCCGGTCCATTCGTTTATCCCGGCCTTACCCGCATTCGGGTTAATCCGCGGCTGAACCCTCTTTACAACTTCACCAACCTGGTGGAAGGGGCCTGCAACAAGCTTGCTGTTTCCGCCGGCGAGAACATCGCCGCCGCACCCGGCAAGACGCCCTTCAACCCTCTGTTCATCTTCGGCGGTCCCGGACTCGGCAAAACCCATATCGCCCAGGCCATAGGCCTCCGTATCAAGGAGAAGTATCCCGAACTAACAGTTCTGTACGTCACGGGCAACGAGTTTAAGACCCAGTATATAGACGCCACTACCGTCCGCAACAAACTCAACGACTTTCTGGCGTATTACATGAAGATCGACGTCCTCATCATAGACGATATTCAGGGAATGTCGGGCAGTGGTAACCAGACGGCTTTCTTCAACATCTTCAACCACCTTCACCAGAATGCCAAGCAGCTCATCCTGACTTCCGACCGCGCACCGGTGGACCTTCAGAACTTTGAAGACCGCTTGCTGTCGCGTTTCAAATGGGGACTGTCCGTGGAGCTCACGCATCCCGACTTTGCTACGCGTCTCTCGATGCTGAAGAACCGCGCATTCCGCGAAGGCGTCGAGATAGGGGACGATGTGCTGGAATACCTCGCCGGTCGCATCCAGACCAATTTCCGCGAACTTGAAGGTTCGCTTATATCGGTCATTGCCCACGCCACCATGACTCACAGCGATTGCACTGTGGACCTTGCCCGCAGGGTGACAGAAAAGATAGTTGGCGACGACATAGGAACGGTGTCTATAGACCGTGTGCAGAAGGCTGTGTGCGAATACTTCAACATCACACGAGACACCCTTCTTTCGGCCTCGCGCAAGCGTCAGATAGTCCAGGCAAGGCAGATATCCATGTTCCTCTGCCGTAACCTCATCTCCAACTGCTCCCTTTCCACCATAGGAGCCGAAACCGGAGGTAAGGATCACGCCACCGTCCTGCACGCCTGCAACACGGTAACGGATCTGATGTCCACCGACCGCGTATTCAAGAAATACGTTACCGAACTTGAAGGGATCCTGGCCCCTGCAAGATGAAAATAGCACCATCAATACTCGCAGCCGACTTCTCCAAACTGGGAGAAGGCATACTCATGCTCAATTCGGCAGCCGACCTTATCCATCTCGATGTAATGGACGGCACCTTCGTGCCCAACATTTCCTTTGGGTTCCCTGTCCTTGAGGCCGTTGCATCCAATGCAAAGATCCCTATGGACGCGCACTTCATGACCGTGCATCCCGAAAAATGGGTGGAACGCACCGCCGCGTTGGGAGTGTCGATGATGAGTTTCCATCTGGAAGCCGCAGGACGCGATACAGCCTCCATCATCGGCAGGATACAGGAAGCAGGAATGAAGGCCGGGGTTGTCATCAATCCCGATGTTCCGGTGCAAAAGCTCTTCCCTTATATAGGAAAAGCCGATTTCTTCCTTATTATGTCAGTATTTGCGGGATTCGGCGGTCAGAAGTTCATTCCCGAGAGCATCGAGCGCGTAGCCAGCCTGAAGAAGGAAATAATCCGCTGCGGCGCTTCTACGCTCATAGAAGTCGACGGGGGAGTGGATGCAGGCAATGCCGCTTCACTGCGCGAGGCGGGAGCCGACATACTCGTAGCCGGGAGTTCGGTTTTCAAAGCTCAGGATCCCGCCGCTGCAATCGAAGATCTTCGAACTGCCTGATACTCTCTTCGAGTTCCGCCTGTCGCTTCTCATCAAGGGTAAATACGTTTGAATTGAATTCCTCTTCCAGGGAATCCCTTCCTTCTGTCGTATCCAGCATAGTGACTCTGGCGGCAAATAGAGCACAGAACTGCTCCAGGGCGGTTTTTAACTGATAATCACGGCCGGTAAGGAGCTTAAGCGAAACGGGGTTGGGAAGTGCAGGATCAAATTCTGTCTGGTTAAGGTTTATACCTATACCGACAATGCTGCAGTCCACAAAGTCTCCTTTAAGTATATTCTCTATCAGCATTCCGCAGATCTTGCGGTCCGATACCCAGACGTCATTGGGCCATTTAATGCGTGATTCCACGCCTTCGGATGCTAGAAAGTCCCTTACTGCCAAAGTGGCCGCGTGGGTAATCCTTTTGGCTTCAGCGGCCCGCAGCGGGCTTTTGTCGGTAAAACGTAGCAATATGCTGAAAGTAAGGTTTTTCCCCTCTTCAGAGGCCCAGGAATGGCAGCCACGCCCCCTTCCTGCAGTCTGGCAAACGGCCGCCGTCACCGACATGTCGGCGAGCGTGCCAAGATAGCGCCTCACTTCGCTGTTTGTGGAATCGACGCATTTATGCCAGACTATCTGCACCTTACCGTGCATAGGTTTAATTTTTGTTTTGTATATTTGTGAATTATAGCGCAAATGTATGGCAAAAAAACTGAAAATCAACCTTTCTTGGTTTTATATACTCCTCATATTCGGCATCGGCTGGATGCTTATGAACAATTCCGGAACGCCACCCGCAAAGATTGAGTGGGCACAGGTCCGTCAGATGATCCTGGACGGCGACGTAAAGGAAGTGCAGTTCGTACGTAACGACTACAAGGGAAGCCTCACCATGCGGCCCGAGGCCCTCGGCAAATACGCCGACCTCTTCCCGGGCGCCCAGCTTCCTTCCAAATCGCCCCATTTCACCTTTATGGTGTCCGACAAATTCGACGCGGAGCGCGACTTCGGTGAACTTAACGCTACGCTTCCGGAAGCGTCCAGGGCCAAGATAGTCCTGGTCAACGACCAGAAGATGTGGAGGAATATCCTCGACTGGATACTCTGGCCCGTCCTTCTGATCCTGATGTGGGTTTGGATGTTCCGCGGCATGAGCGGAATGATGGGCGGCAAAGGCGGTCCCGGAGCAGGTCAGGGAGGTATCTTCAACGTAGGAAAAGCCAATGGCAAACTGGCCGATAAGAACACAGTAAAGGTAACCTTCAAGGACGTTGCCGGCCTGTATGGGGCGAAGGAGGAGGTAATGGAGATAGTCGATTTCCTCAAGAACCCCAGGAAGTATACAGCCCTCGGAGGCAAGATCCCCAAGGGAGCCCTTCTTGTAGGCCCTCCCGGCACCGGTAAAACCCTGCTCGCAAAGGCTGTCGCAGGTGAGGCCGACGTGCCCTTCTTCAGCATCAGCGGTTCCGACTTCGTGGAGATGTTCGTAGGCGTAGGTGCAAGCCGCGTACGCGACCTCTTCGCGCAGGCGAAGGAAAAGGCACCATGCATAGTCTTCATCGACGAAATAGACGCCGTAGGACGTGCCAGGGGCAAGAACGTGGGCTGGTCGTCAAACGACGAGCGCGAGAACACCCTTAACCAGCTTCTTACCGAGATGGACGGATTCGGCACCAACAGCGGCGTCATAGTGCTGGCCGCTACCAACCGTGCCGACATACTCGACAAGGCCCTTATGCGTGCCGGACGCTTCGACCGTCAGATCCATGTAGAACTCCCCGAACTCAAGGAGAGGGAAGAGATATTCAAGGTTCATCTCCGTGACCTCAAACTCGAGCCCGGCTTCGATATAGGTTTCCTTGCAAAGCATACTCCCGGATTCTCCGGAGCAGATATAGCGAATGTTTGCAACGAGGCAGCCCTTACCGCTGCGCGCAGGAACAAACAGTTTATCGACAGGCAGGACTTCCTGGATGCGGTTGACCGTATCGTAGGCGGTCTGGAGCGCAAGGAATCTACCATAATGACCCCCGCTGAAAAGCGTACCACGGCCTATCATGAGGCCGGACACGCAGTGGTGGGCTGGCTGCTTCCTTATGCCGATCCCGTCTTCAAGGTCAGCCTTATCCCTCGAGGACAGGCACTTGGACTTACCTGGAGCCTTCCTTCGGAGCGCAAGATACTCTCCAAGTCGTGGATGATGGACGAGATGTGCACGCTCATAGGCGGACGCGTCGCCGAGGAGATAATCAACGGCGAGCCGGCTTCGGGAGCTCTCAACGACCTCGAACGCCTTACCAGGATGGCCTACAGCATGGTTCAGTATTACGGAATGAGCGAGAAGGTAGGCGAGATATCCTTCTACGATTCTACCGGTGCCCGCGGATACGAGATGACCAAGCCTTATTCGGAGAAGACCGCCGAACTTATGGATAGCGAGGTCAAAGCCCTTGTATCAAAGGTTCACAGCATTACCAAAGACCTTCTGCTCAAGCATCGCGACGCCTTCGAAAAGATTGCTTCCATGCTGCTTGAGAAGGAAGTTATTTTCGCCGACGACATCGAGGCTATACTCGGTCCGAAGGTCAAGCCTGCCGATGAACAGAACAACACCCCCGAAGATGAATAACCTCGTTACAAGAAGCATTTCCGGCATCGTGTTCATCGCGGTGATGTTAGTCTGTCTCCTGACGGACAAGTATCTTTACGGCGCACTGGGATTGTTCATAACCGTGGGAATGCTGCTGGAGTTTTATAAACTCTCCACCACAGGGAGACACCCACATGCTAAATGGCTTGCGGTTGCAGCGGGAGCCGCTTGGTTCGCGCTTTCATTCAGTCACCTGGCTTGGGGGCTGGACGTACGATTCATCGCCCTACCTGTCGTTCTGCTTGCACTGATTGCCGTTACGGCCGTCTTCGGCGGCGATATCGCGAATATGGAAGACTATGCGTACCTGTTTACCGGTCTTCTTTATATAGCCTGCCCCCTGGCACTTTCGAACTTCCTGGTATTCAGGGGAGGAGAGTTCAGCGGAATGCTGATTCTCTGCTTCTTCATAATGATCTGGTGTTCCGACGTAGGTGCATACTGCATAGGCACAGCATTCGGACAGAAGCCGGACAGCCGTAAACTTGCCCCCGCCATATCTCCCAAAAAGTCCTGGGTGGGCTTCTGGGGCGGAATGGCTTTCTGCGTAGCAGCAGCCCTCCTGCTGAAGTATGCGGGTCTCATGGACCTGCCAGCCGTCCACTGCGTGGCACTCGGCATTATAGTCCACACGGGCGGAGTTTGCGGCGACCTCTTTGAATCGCTTTGGAAAAGGCATTTCGGGGTAAAGGACTCGGGTAACATCATCCCAGGCCACGGAGGCCTTCTCGACCGCTTCGACAGCGCTCTGATCGCCATTACGCTCGGAGCCATCTATCTTTCGTTAATGAGCCTGCTTTAATAATACAGACTGAACATGAGAATCGACAAGAATTCATACGGAACCCTGGCGATCGTATTCATCATTGCCAGCATCTTTATCTATATCTGCCTGATGTTCATAAGCTCCGCATGGGTAAAATGGCCCCTGGTCGTATTCGCATGGATATTCTGCATATGGCAGCTGGCCTTTTTCCGCGTTCCGGACAGGACTCCGTCGGGCAGTTCCACCACGGTCAGTTCGGCTGCTGACGGCAAGGTTGTAGTTATCGACGAACTCGAAGAAGACGAATTCCTTCACCGCAGGTGCAAGAGGGTTTGCGTATACATGAATTTCTTCGATGTCCACGCCAATTTCTGGCCCGTCAGCGGGGAAGTGACCTACTACCACTATCATCCGGGCAAACACCTGCTCGCGTTCAAGCCCAAGGCCTCTGAGGAAAACGAACACACCACCACGTGCATACGCACTCCCGAAGGAAAGGACGTGCTGTTCAAGCAGCATGCCGGCACCTTTGCACGTAGGATAGTCAACTATGCAAAACCCGGCCTGCCGGTCATTGCAGGGCAGCAGTGCGGCATTATTAAATTCGGTTCGAGGATGGATATCTTCCTTCCGGTAGATGCCGACATTAAAGTCAGCCTGGGAGAACTCACCGTCGCGGCCGAGACGGTAATAGCAGAGATCTAAAGCGTTCCGGAGCCTTCCGATTCTATCATTTCCAGCAGACGGTCCGGCGCCTCGTTTTCGGGGACGTGCCGCAGAAGGGGAGTCCTGCCCTTGTAGATACTGACCTTTCCATTTCCTTCACCCACATATCCCCAGTCAGCATCGGCCATTTCGCCGGGGCCGTTCACTATGCATCCCATGACGGCGATTACCATACCCTTGAGATGCGAGGTGCGTGCCTTGACGGTTTCGAAAGCGTGCTGAAGGTCATACATGGTGCGGCCGCAACCGGGACAGGCTATGTATTCGGGACGATAGAAGCGGCGGCGTGCGCCCTGAAGGATTTCGTCGACAAGATAGTCATTGAAGCCGTCTTTCAGGAGATCGACCGGAGTCCCGTCTTCCGAAAGGTAAGTACCTTTAATTGAGAGATTGTCGATCTTGCGGTCCAGAAGCATTGGCCCGAAGTCGCATGCTGCGTCCAGAATGAGCCTGGAACGTGACGGGGCGGCATATTCAGCGACTGCCGTACCCCCTTCAATGCTGCACTTCACAAGCGAGGACTTCAGTTTTCCGCGGTAACGGTCGGCAAGATACCTGGCTACGGGGAGCTCCGCCTCAGGATCCTCCGTAAGCGAAACACGGACCGTATCGCCTATGCCCTGTTCCAGCAGGCTGGCAATACCTATGCAGGATTTAATGCGGCCGGCATCGCCGTTTCCGGCTTCTGTAACCCCGACGTGCATGGGGAAGAGAGTACCTTCCTCCCGCATCGCCTCATCCAGAAGCCTGTAAGCTTCCACCATGGATACGGTGTTGCTCGACTTTAGCGACACGACTACATTGTCGAAATCGTTCTCGATGCACAGATGGAGCCATTCCATGGCTGCCTTGGCCATTGCAAGGGGAGTATTGCCGTAAAGCTCGGTTATATACTTGCCGAGCGAACCATGATTGAGTCCGATGCGTATTGCGGTTCCATGCTCCCTGCAAACCTTAACGAGGCGGGCGAACTGTTCCTTTGCCTTATCGTGGTCCGGATTGAAATTGCCGGGATTGATGCGTACCTTTTCGACGTAAGGAGCCACTGCGATGGCGGTTTCGGACGAGAAGTGGATGTCTGCCACCAGGGGAACGCCGATACCAGCTTCGCGCAGCTGCCTGCGTATCTCCTTCATGTGCTCAACGTCTCCGGGACCGGGAACTGTTATGCGGACCATCTGAGCCCCTGCCGCAACAAGCCTTTTGCACTGGGCCACGGTCGCATCCACGTCGGAAGTGTGGGTGTTGCACATGGTCTGCACCACTATGGGCGCGCCGCCTCCGATGAGGAGCTTATTGCCTATCCTTGCCTGCAGTTGCTTCATAATCAAGTTCCCAACCATTGTCCACTATTTCGCGTGCCTGACGTTTCAGGGCAGCCGAGGTTTTGCCTGTACGCTTGGTGAGCTGGAAATGTATTCCCGCCGTCAGGATCAGGTCCAAAGGGTATGCGAAACGGTAATAATACTGATTGTATATGCTCGGGGAAGAATCGGGCGTATAGATGCTCGACCACGAGAAGCGGAGAAGAGCGTTAAAATGGATTTCGATGGGATCGAATACAAGTCCGAAACCGGCTCCGCCCTGCAGGCCGTAATCCCACTGCCTGTCGGTCTCTGCAAAACTATGGCGCAGGGCATCCGTAACAGAGGAGCCCCTGCGCTCGATGGACTGCCTGTAACCCACGTACATACCGAAATCAGCCATTATCTTAAAGTGGAGGGCATCGAAGTGCATATGTGCCAGGAATGGCATTTCCACCACTTCCATTGAGGCTTCCGTTGCACCGTCTATCTTATGTATGGTTCCGGTATCCTTGTTCTTCTTGAACTTGTACCCCTCGCGGCCGTAGGCAAAGCCTATGCGGTAACCGAAGTAGGGCATGTACTGGAACATCTTCATGTAGTGGGTGAACATCACCGACGCATACACGGGGTTGTACAGCCAGCTCTGCTTGACCGTGGGGTTGAACATCATCTGCGAGAAGGTCACGCCTCCGTTCACGCCTATGAGCGAATAATCGTTTATATCGGCATAGGTGCGGACGATCTCGGTAGTATCCCTTATGAAACGGGCCGAAGCATTGTCGTCCACCGGAACCCCGACTGCGGCGAAAGTCCCGGCTTCCTGCGCGGAAAGCGTCACACAGGAAATCAAGCCAGCCAGTATGAAGATAAGTCGGTGCATCATTGGGCAAACAGTTCTACAAGGTCCACCTTCTGATCTATTTCAGCCGCCTTTGGCACGTCCAGGAGGTCGCTTCCGCCGGTAAACAGCACAAATTTTACCTGCTCGGGCTGACGGTGCTCCAAAAGGTCTCCGGTATCGACCAGCGAGTTGCGGTTGCCGTCGTCAGTTATGCGGAGGGAATACTTACCTTCCTTGAGGTAGGGGAACGCGAGCACAGCGTCCTTATCGATAATGTAGCTGCGTAACACCTTGCTGCGTTTTTCGTCCAGCAGTTCCACTATGAACTTCCTGTCGACGCCCGTAACATTGGCATTCAACTGGCTGAGATTCTCGTCCGTAGGAAGGCTGACCTTCACCTCGGTACTGTCGGACCAGAAGCCTGTGATGTCCTGGAAGGCCCTGTGGGGGAGTTTCAGGAAGTATTCGAAACCGGGCTGCAGCTTCTGGCGCGGACGTATCTTATAGTGCCTCAGGTTAAGGCTGTCGCGCTCCACGGAAACTTCTCCCTTGAATTCCTTCTGCTTGGGATTAATGTAACGGAAAACGACCGAATCGAAGTGCTCGTATATAAGCGGATAGCGGAACTCGAGGTCGAAGCCCTCCTGCTCCACGTTTTCGGGTTCAGCTTTAAGCGAATAGACGCAGACGGTATCCTCGTGCTTGATATCCTTCCTGCGGGTGCGGACGAACTTCTTGCGCACCTCAGGATCCATCGCCAGGCGTACATGCTCGAGTTCGGGCACCATGGCACCGAGGGAATCGGTCTTGCGGTAGTTTACGAAGAGATGCAGGGTATCGGGAGCCTTACGCCTGTCGTTCAACCATATCTCCAGACTGTCCTGCTGGATGTTGAACTGTGTAATGACCCTGTCGGCGGGATATCCGCCAAGCCAGAGCGAGTCTATCCAGGCATTCTGGGCCATGAAGGTAATGTATGCCGCATTGGGCGCGGTGCGTACCTTGTTGACCAGATACTGCTTGGTAGGACGCTCGCGGAAGACCTTCAATTCATATTGCGAGCGGCGGTCGCGGCAGCCGAGGGTGTCGGTCATGTCGTATTTCAACAGTTCCGGAATGGTATCGGCGACCTTCCATTCGGGCTGTATAAGCGAATCCACGAAACCCACCCTGTCGACGTCCGGATTATAAACGTTGTCCGAAGACGCGTCCTGGACGGCATACAGGCGGTACAGAGTATCCTGGATGTAGGGCAGTACGAAGTAACCCCAGTCATCGGTCTTTCCGGCGGCATAAGGCCGTTTGAGGAAGACGGCCGAATCCTCATGGTCCTTATACAGCATCACCGTCACTCCCTTCATGGGCTTGAGGGTATTGCAGTCCAGCACGGTGCCGGTAACGAACATCGAATCTATCTTATCGCCGGTGCTGAAAACATAGGTAAAGCCGGGGAATGGATTGTTCTCGTTGTTATCGACTATGGCATCGTTAAGGTTAAGAGTATAGGTCGTGCCTGGTTCCAGGGGCTGCTCGAAGGAAATAACCACCTTCTTGCCCTGTATCTTATGCTTGGGACGCTTTTCCTGGGGAGGCGAGAGAAATATACTTCCCGGATTCTTGACCGTGACGTACTCGTCGAATGTGAAGACTATCTTACCTTTTTCCAGAGGGAAACCGACGGCTCCCGGAAGGGGAGTGAGTCCGATAATACGGGGCGGAATCGTGTCCTTGGGGCCCCCGCTGGGCGATTGCGTCGTGTTCGCGCAGGAAGGTGCGAAGAACAGGGGGGCCAGCACGGCGGCAGCCGCTATGAGAGGAATCAGCCTTTTCATCAGATATCCGTTCTTACGACATCCTGGATGCCGTCGATTTTACGCATTCCCGAGAGCATGAGTTCGAGTTTCTCCTTATCCCGGACCAGCAGTTCAATATAACCCTCGAACACTCCATCCCTGCTTCCGAGCTTAAGTTCGGACATGTCCATCCCGAGGGTCAGTGAGATGAACTGGGTAATCTCGTTCAAAAGGCCCCGCCTGTCGATGCCCCTCAGCGATATGCGGACGGGGAATTCCAGGTCGTAGGAAGAGAATTCCGGCACCACGAAACGGCTGCTGCCGTACTGGGTGGAGAGCTCTTCCAAGTGGGGACAGGTCTTCTTATGAACAATAACAGTGCCGTCGTCGGCCTTGAAGCCCATGACCGGATCGCCGGGGATGGGATTGCAGCAACTGGCGGTAGTGTAACCGGCCTTGAAGGCAAAGCGTCGCAGTCCCCCGAAGGTGTTCCTGAAGTCTTCCGGCCCGATCAGGCCTAGACCCAGGCGGAAATACATCTCGGAAACATCGTTCAGGAGTATATGTCGGAGGAATTTCTTCAGGTTAGTGGGATTATCGGGCACACCCATGGAAGTAAGCCTTTCGGCATATACGCTCTTGCCGCGTTCTATGAGGGCCTTGCGGTCGGAACGGAAATACTCTATCACGAGGTTGCGAGCATGTCTGGTCTGCAGGAATTGCAGCCATTCGGGCTTGGGATGTCCGCTGCCGGCCGTTATAATCTCCACCTGGTCGCCGCCCCTCAGTACTTGCGAGAGGGGAACGAGCTTCATATTGACCTTTGCGGCTATGGCTGCGTTGCCTATGTGAGAGTGAATGAGATAGGCGAAGTCCAAAACCGTGGCTCCGGCTTGAATGGAGCGTTGCTCTCCCTTGGGAGTGAATACAACTATATCAGTGGTTACCAGGTCTTTATGGATAACGTCGAGGAGCTCGAGTGCGTTGATGTCCTCGCTCACGAGTATCTCCTGGACCTTGGCCAGCCATTTGTCCACCTCGCTGCCGTTCTCGGAAATATATCCGTCCCGCTTGTAAGCCCAGTGGGCTGCGATACCCTTTTCGGCGATATCGTCCATACGGCGGGAGCGTATCTGGACCTCGATCCAGACTCCGGCACGGCTCATCAGTGTGCAATGCAGGGCCTCGTAGCCGTTGCTCTTGGGAGTGGAAATCCAGTCGCGGAAACGGTTCTGCTGTGAGGTATAGAGGCCTGTCAGCATGGCATAGATCATATATGCCTGGGTACGCTCTACGTCGGGATCATTGGAAGTGGGGTCGAAGACTATGCGGACGGCATACAGGTCGTATATCTGCTCGAAGGGAACGTTCTTGGTGCGCATCTTGAACCAGATGGAATACGGCGTCTTGATGCGCTTCTTTATGCTGAAACGTATGTCCGAGCGCTTGAGGGCCCCTTCGATGGGAGCGATGAATTCGTCTATCTCCTTGTCCCTCTCTGCGACGTTGCGGCTTACACGCTCGCTGATCTCGCGGTAAGCGTCGGGCTCCTTATATTTGAGCCAGATGTTCTCCATCTCGGATTTTACCCCGTAGAGACCGAGCCTGTGGGCGAGGGGGATGAAGATGAACATGGTCTCGCCGAGTATCTTATCGCGCTTGTGCTCGGGCATGAACTCTATGGTACGGCAGTTGTGCAGCCTGTCAGCGAGCTTTATCAGGACCACGCGTACGTCGTCGTTGAGAGTAAGGAGGATGCGCTTAAGATTCTCGGCCTGTACGTTTTCGGCGGACAGCGAATGACGCTTGCTGTCGGCGTTGTCGAGCACCGTCTTGATCTTGGTGAGACCGTCTACCAGGAGGGCTATCTTATCGCCGAAGAGGTTCCTGATATCCTCCACGGTGTATTCGGTATCCTCCACGACGTCGTGAAGAAGTGCAGCGGATATGGATTTGCATCCAAGTCCTATGTCCGAAACCACTATCTCAGCCACCTGAATTGGATGCAGGATGTAAGGTTCGCCGGAACGCCTGCGCACATTGCGGTGCGCCGCATTTGCAAAGTCGAAGGCCTTCTGCACGACGGCGAACTCCTCGTCGTTGCGGCAGCGACGTCTGGCGAGCTCACTCAGAACGTTCCATTCGCTCTTGATGAGCTTGTAATCCTTTATGGTGAACTTCGACAAACTCATGGTCTATTCTCCTTCGTTCAGGTTATAATCGTCCACATGCTGCAGACCGTATGTAAGCTCCGCCCCGTAAATAATGATCTGGAAGCTGTAATTCAGCCAGATGAGGAAGAGAGGTATAGCGGCGATGACTCCGTAAACGGCATTCAGACGGTTTACAAACATCTGGGTTTCGAGGTAGAGGTACTGGAAGGCGCAGAACACCAGGGCGTCGAACATTGCTGCGTGAAGCGCACAGCGGTAACGCACCCAAACGGCCGGGATGAACTTGTAACAGGCGGAAAGGGTGAAGGCCGTAAACGCATAGAACAGCAGCCATCCAACGAAGCGGTGGAGCCAGGTGATGTTCCAGCCTATCAGCGACGGGGCGTTCGAATAAAGGGCTATACCGTAGCAGAGTATAATTATCACGAACGGGGACAGTATGAGAAGCCCTATGTAGAAGCCGAAACGCTTGTAAGTCTTGCGTGGTACCTTGCTGATTCCCCATGCGTTGTTGAACACCCTCTCGCCCTGGAACATGAGCCAGATGATGGTCCAGATGAACAGCAGGGCGGAAACTATACCAACGGGCCCGGACTGTGCCGCAGCTATTATATTGTCGGCCTTGCTGATAGCTATGTTTACCAGGTCGATATTATCCGGAAGTGCCTGATTGAGCCACACGCTGACCTGATCCGAAATCTTGAGGCCGTTGGAGACGAAGAAGAGGAATGCCACGAAGGGGATAATGGCCATGGTTACGAAGTAACTCAGCGCAACGCACTGGAATCCCATCTTGTTGCGGGCGAAGGATTCGAAGGTGATACGGACTATCTTCACGAATTTGACCAGTTTGCGCCAGGCGCTGGAGGCAAGTTCGGTTTCCAGCCCCCAGATTTTCTCCGTGAACAGGTCCTTGATGTCCTTGGGCGTAACCTTCAAGTTATGCAACGTATCCTTAAGCATAGGCCTTAAAATAAGCTCAATTGTTCGAATGAATCGTCTCCGGAATCATTCCCTTCGGGAAGAAGCGCCCTGAAGGCGGCCTCGTCCAGCACCGGTATCCCCAGTTCGGAGCATTTGCGTATTTTCTCCGGCCCGGGCTTTTCGCCCGCGAGGAGGAAGGAGGTCTTGGCGCTGACGCTGCCGGCGTTCTTACCTCCGTGTTTTTCTATCAGGGATTTAATCTCATCGCGGGAAACGCTGAAGGTCCCGCTGACAACTATAGTGCGGCCTTCCAGCGCATCGGAAAGGGCATTCTCTCCGGCTTCTACGGCAAAACGCAGTCCGTGGGCACGTAGGCGGCTGATCTCCTCCATGTGCGCAGGATTGCGGAAATAGTTGTAAACGCTCTCGGCAATCACTTCGCCGACATCGGGAACAGCAAGCAGTTCTTCCTTCCCGGCAGCAGCAAGCGCGTCCACATTGCCGAAGTGGCGGGCGAGTTCGCGGGCCGTAGTTTCACCCACAAAGCGTATTCCCAGCGCGAAGAGCACCCTTTCGAAGGGCACCTTGCGCGACTCGTCCAGGCTGGCGCGGAAACGGCTGGCACTGCGTTCCTTCCATCCTTCCAGCGTCTGCAACTTGTAAAGGGGAATATCGTACATATCGGCGGGAGTGCGGGCCAGGTCCAGACGGAAGAACTGGTCTACCGTAGCATCGCCGGCAAGTATGTTCATAGCTTTGCGTCCCATGAAATGGAGCAGTTCACCCTTTATCTGCATGGGACATCCGTCGCTGTTGGGGCAGAACCACTTGGCCTCGTCCTCGGCACGCTGAAGGGGAGTGCCGCAGTCGGGGCATACTTTCGGAAAAGCCGGAACGGAAGCCCCCGGCTTACGCCTGGAAAGCTCCACTCCGGTTATCTTCGGAATTATCTCGCCACCCTTCTCCACATACACGTAATCACCCTCGTGAATATCCAGGGCACGCATCTGGTCTTCGTTGACCAGGGTGGCGCGTTTGACCACGGTACCCGACAGCTGTACGGGTTCCAGGTTGGCAACCGGTGTTATCGCACCCGTACGTCCCACCTG
>CAMHTE010000018.1 GCA_946187975.1 uncultured Bacteroidales bacterium
GGCAGTTCCACTTTCACGCCCAGGGCGTTGCCCATGGCCATCTTTACCAGTGCTTCCGCCACGCCGCCGTAAGAGACGGACCAGGCGGAGACTATCTTTCCGGACTCGATTCTGGAATGGATGAAGTTCCAGTTGTCCGCCAGGGCGTCCGTGTCCGGCATATGGTTGGCGAGGGGCTTGTGGCGTACGAGCCATATCTTGTTGCCCGCCTTCTTGAATTCGGTGGATATGACCTTGCCGGCATCCACGGTAGTGATTCCGAAGGCCACGAGGGTCGGCGGAACGTGTATATGCTCGAAGGTGCCGCTCATGGAATCCTTTCCGCCTATTGACGGAAGGCCGAGGGCAGCCTGCATCTTGAGTGCTCCGAGCAGGGCGCTGAGAGGCTTGCCCCAGGTATGGGGATCTGAAGTCATCCTCTCGAAGTATTCCTGATAGGAGAAGCGCATGTGCGAATAGTCCCCGCCTGCGCAGACGACCTTGGTGCAGGCCTCCACCACCGAATATGCGGCTGAATGATAGGGGCTCCAGATGGCGAGGTCCGGGTTGTAGCCGAAGGCCATCATGCTGGCGGTATCCGTATAACCGTCGACCGGGAGCTTCTGGACGGACACCTGGGTCTCGGTAGTCTGGCGCTTTCCGCCGTAAGGCATGAGGACGGTGGAACGGCCTATGGTGGAATCGAACATCTCCACGAGACCCTTCTGGGACGCCACGTTGGGCGATCCCATCACCGATATCATCTTATCTTCCAGGGTCTTGCCCTCGGGCTTGCGCACGAAGGGATCCTTATCCTCCACGGGGAGTATGGCGGCTTTGGCAAAATGCCTGGCGCCGGCGCTGTCGATGAAGGCACGGGAAAGGTCGCAAATCTTCACGTCCCCGTTGTACATGCGCATACGGCCGCTGTCGGTCACGTTCGCAACGTGCGTAAGTTCTATGTTGTCGGCTGCGCAGAGACGGCTGAATTCCTCCATATCGGCGGCATCTACCACCACCGCCATGCGCTCCTGCGACTCGCTGATGGCAAGTTCCGTGGAGTTAAGGCCGGCATATTTGACGGGGACGCGGTCCAGCCAGATATCGAGGCCGTCGGCAAGCTCGCCTATGGCTACACTGACTCCGCCCGCGCCGAAATCGTTGCTCTTCTTTATCAGGCGCGTCACCTCCGGACGGCGGAATAGCCTCTGGATCTGGCGCTCCTCGGGGGGATTACCCTTCTGCACCTCACTTCCGCAGGTTTCCAGCGAAGCCTCGGTATGCTCCTTCGACGACCCGGTAGCACCGCCTATGCCGTCGCGGCCGGTCCGGCCGCCGAGCAGCAGCACCACGTCGCCGGGTGCTGGGCTCTCGCGCCTCACGTCCGAGGCGCGGACGGCACCCACTACGGCGCCTATTTCCATACGCTTGGCGGTGTAACCCTCAGAGTATATCTCCCTTACATGCGTGGTGGCCAGGCCTATCTGGTTACCATAGCTGGAATAACCTCCCGCCGCCTTGCGGCTGATCATCTTCTGCGGCAGCTTGCCCGGGATAGTATCCGCCACGCTGGCGAGTATGTCCCCCGCCCCGGTCACGCGCATGGCCTGGTAAACGTACGCGCGCCCAGAAAGAGGGTCGCGTATGGCGCCTCCCAGGCAGGTAGCGGCACCTCCGAAAGGTTCTATCTCGGTAGGATGGTTATGCGTCTCATTCTTGAACTGCAGCAGCCACTTTTCGGGATTGCCGTCCACGGTGGCATCGATGAAGATGCTGCAGGCATTGTTTTCCTCGCTCTGCTCAAGGTCGTCCAGTTTTCCCTTGGACTTGAGCCAGCGGGCACCGATGGTTGCCAGTTCCATGAGGCAGACGGGCTTCTGCTGCCTTCCGAGGTCCTCGCGCATCTTCGCGAATAGCTTCAGGCTTTCCTCGAGTTCGGGCTTGAGGAAGCATTCCTCCACGCGTATGTCCTGAAGCTCGGAAGTAAAGGTAGTATGGCGGCAGTGGTCGCTCCAGTAGGTATCCAGGATGCGGAGTTCGGTTTCGGTGGGGTTGCGACCTTCCTTACGGAAGTACAGCGCCACTTCCCGGAGGTCGTCGGCGTTCATGGCCAGCCCGTGCGAGCGGCAGAAAGCGGGGTACTCCCCTTCCGGCATATCGATAAAGCCGTCCAGGTCTTCCAGAGGCTTTACCTCCGCCTGTTCTCCGAGGCTCAGCACGCCCAGGTCCTTGCGGCGGCATTCCACGGGGTTGATATAGTAATGGGCGATCCTGCCGAGGATGTCGTCCGTAACGCTTTCGTCGAATATCAGCAGACGCGAGCTCCTGATGCTGATTTCCGCCGCGGGGTCGATCAGGTGCACGCAGTCCACGGCGGAAGACGCCCTCTGGTCGAACTGGCCGGGGATGTACTCCACCGCCAGGTACTTCTTTCCTTCAAGGTCCACCGAATCGGACACAGTGTCGGTTACGGTCTCTCCGAACACGGAGTACCTGCACTTCTCCACCAGGGAGTCGGAAAAACCGAACAGGTCGTACACGTTCAGGAGCCTGAGGGATTTCATCTTCAGGCCCAGGTTCTCGTTCAGTTCGGCGAGCAGGCTGTCGGCCTCCACTCTGAAACGGGCTTTCTTTTCGACGAATAATCGCTTGCTACTCATATCATTAAAGCGTATGCCCACCGGGGCGCGGTGGGCATACGAGTTTAGATTGTTGTATTCAGGACTTTGTCGCTCTGCGCTTTGCGGAACTCCTGCAGTTTCGCCGAGAGTCCGTCGTCCCACAGGGCAAGCATTGATATTGCGTACAGAGCGGCATTTTTGGCACCGTCTATCGCCATCGTGGCGACCGGGATGCCCGACGGCATCTGCACTATCGACAGCAGTGAATCCAAACCGTTCAGAGCCTTGGACTTTACCGGCACCCCTACGACGGGCAGCGTGGTAAGCGCGGCTATCACACCAGGAAGGTGGGCAGCCCCGCCTGCACCCGCAATTATAATGGAGATACCGTTATCCTTAGCGGCCTTCACGTAATCCGCCAGAGGTCCGGGATTGCGGTGGGCGCTGAGGACCTTCTTCTCGTAGGGAATACCGAATTCTTCGAGCGTCGCGCACGCGGGAGACATTACGTCCCAATCGCTTGCGCTGCCCATTATAACGGCTACCTTGCTCATGCGATAAACAGTTTGGAATTCGAGTGTAAAAATTCTACCAACAACGGAACAAATTTACAAAAAAGATTGGAAAAAATACAGTATATTTGTACACGGCTGAAAAAAATTTAGTAACAAATGAAGGCTGTTACAAAAACAAATTTGAATCTCGCCGGACAAATCTCCAAATACACCGGCAAAGTACGCGATGTCTATTTCCTTGAAGGAGGCTTACTTGTCATGGTTGCTACGGACCGCATTTCCGCCTTCGACGTAGTCCTTCCCAGAGGTATCCCCTACAAGGGTCAGGTCCTGAACCAGATCGCATCCAAATTCCTCGACCTCACTTCGGACATACTCCCCAACTGGAAAACGGCCGAAGTCGATCCCATGGTCACCGTCGGGCAGTTGTGCGAGCCCTATAAGGTGGAAATGGTGGTGCGGGGCTATCTCGCGGGCCACGCCTGGCGCGAATACCGCGACGGCAAACGCAGTCTCTGCGGAGTCCCCCTCCCCGACGGCCTTCGCGAGAACGAAAAGCTTCCCCATCCCATCATCACCCCTACCACCAAGGCGGCCGAAGGGCACGACGAGGACATCAGCCGCGAGGATATTATCGCCAGGGGCATAGTTCCCGCTGACGAGTACGCCCAGCTCGAAAAATACGCACTGGCACTGTTCGAACGCGGAACCCAGATAGCCGCAAAACGCGGACTCATACTGGTAGATACCAAGTACGAGTTCGGCAGCAAGGACGGAAAGATACTCCTCATGGACGAGATCCATACTCCCGACTCATCCCGCTACTTCTACGCCGAGGGTTATGAAGAAAGGCTCGCGCGCGGGGAGCACCAGAAGCAGCTTTCCAAGGAATTCGTACGTGAATGGCTGATGGCAGGCGGTTTCCAGGGCAAGGAAGGGCAGAAAGTCCCCGAGATGACCGACGAGGTCGTAGCAGGCATCACCGACCGCTATATCGAGCTCTACGAGCACCTGACGGGAGAGAAGTTCCACAAGGGTGAGGATGCCGATCCCGAGGCCCGTATAGCCGCCAATATCAACGCTTTCCTTAAAACCATCCGATAAAATGATAGAACGCTATTCCAGGAAAGTGATGCGGGATGTGTGGAGCGAGGAGAACAAATTCGCCGCATATCTCAAAGTGGAGATCCTTTCATGCGAGGCATGGAGCAAACTGGGGGTTATTCCGGAGAAGGATGTGGAGCAGATCCGCGCCAAGGCGGGATTCAACATCCAGCGTATCAAGGAGATTGAGGAGCAGACCCGTCACGACGTGGTCGCCTTCACCCGTGCCGTCAGCGAAACCCTGGGCGAGGAGCGCAAATGGGTCCATTACGGACTCACTTCCACCGACGTGGTGGATACCGCCAACGGGTATCTACTGAAGCAGGCTGACGCCATACTCCTGAAGGATATGGAAGACTTCCTGGAGGTTCTGCGCAAGCGCGCGAAGGAATTCAAGGAGACTCCCTGCATAGGACGTACCCACGGAATACACGCGGACATCACCTGCTTCGGGCTCAAATGGGCCCTGTGGTTCGAGGAGATGAAACGCAATATCGAACGCTTCAAGTTCGCCGCGGCGGGCGTGGAAGCCGGAAAGATGAGCGGTGCCGTCGGAAACTTCGCGAACATTCCCCCTTCTATACAGGACTATGTGTGCGATAAACTCGGCATAGCCTCGGCGGATATTTCCACCCAGGTGCTGCAAAGGGACCGTCACGCCGCCTACGTGGGTGCCCTGGCACTGGTCGCCGCCACCCTGGAGCAGATGGCCTTCGAGGTCCGCAATCTGCAGCGCACCGAGATCCGCGAGGCTGAAGAGGCCTTCAGCAAAGGCCAGAAGGGCTCCAGCGCCATGCCTCACAAGCGCAATCCCATCAGTAGCGAGAACATCTGCGGCTGCGCCCGCGTAATGCGCGGTTACATGGCGACCGCCTACGAGAACGTGGCCCTGTGGCACGAAAGGGACATCTCCCATTCTTCCACCGAGCGCATTATTCTGCCCGACGCCACCGAGCTTCTGGATTACATGCTCACCCGCTTCAAGGGAATACTCGAGAACCTGGTGGTGTATCCGGAGAATATGCTGGCGAACATCTACCGTACCAAGGGCGTCATCTTCGCCCAACGTGTGATGAACGCACTGATAGGCAAGGGATTGGCCCGCGAGCAGGCCTACGACCTGGTCCAGCCCATCGCCATGAAGGCGTGGACCGAAAATCTCGATTACAAGACGCTTCTTAAAGAAAGCCCCGAGGTCTCCGCTTTGCTTGCGCCGCAGGAGCTCGAGGCTTGCTTCACTCTTGATTACTACTTCAAGAACGTAGATTACATCTTCAAGAGAGTAGGAATCTGATTACGGTTTGGCGTTCGAATGCGCCGCAGGACCGCGATGGTTGGTTGTCCCGGGATTCTTCGAAGGAGGGGTTCCGGGCTTGGCGTCATGACCCGGCTGACTGCCAGGTTTTGCACCAGGACCGTGAGTAGGAGGCACCGCCAGGGCGGACTCCAGGGCCGAAAGCGTGTGCGGCAGGGGCTCTCCAACGATCTTTATGGGACCCATGTGGAGTGGACGTGTAATCAGGGCTATTCCGAGCTTGTCGAAAACCACTACTCCGTCCTGGACGAAGTCGACGAAGGGAGCCTCCGCGAGGGTGCGGAGCCAGGTTCCGTCTTCTTCATACATCGAAAGTACGTACACGTACGAATAACCCGTATGACGCACATCGTCGATGGTGCCGTTGCCGGACTTGGGAATGGCTTCGAGACTCAGCCTGATGGTGCGGGCATTGTGGGGTCCCCAGAAGATGAGTTCGCTGCCTCCGGACATTGTGTAGGAAGGATCGTCCAGTTTATCCTTATAATGTAATACCAGGTCTTTGGAGAGATCCAGCAGCATCTCGCCGCCCTTCCTGTCGATCTTGCAGTTCACCACGTCGCCCATACGGTACATCTGGTGGAAGATAAGAGCGTGTGCGGCCTGATGCGCTGCGCGGGCGTGTACCATGTCGGGCACAATGGGAAGATAGGTGCAGACACCCACATTCTCCGCCTCGTAAATATCCTTGCAGAGGTCAGTGAAATTATATAAGGAGGACAGTCTGGAATATTCAGAGACGGGAATGCCCATGCCGGAGAAAACGTCGTCGTGGCTTATGGGCTGGTAGTCGAATACGTCCATGGTGAATGCCGGCGCTTCGACTGCATTGGGATCCGCCAGGATCAGCCAACGCTCCTTGCCATCGGCATTGTAGATTGCTCCGTCGCGGAAATTGGCCTCTATCCACCCACGGCTGCAGACTTCCTTCACGAGGCTGCCGTCGCGCTCATACAGGAAGGCCTTGAGGGTATAGAAGCGCTTGCCCGAGCCGAAATACATGGCTTCGGATGTCGGGGCGGGAACCACGCAGGGCTCCAGACGCACGAAACGCCCGAAACCCCAGTCCAGGGAGAGAGTCTTGCAGGTGGCCTGCATTCCGATCAACCTGGAATGCAACTCCACGCGCTTTACCTGATTGCAGTGCAGGCGTATACCTATGGGACCGCGGCGCCATGCCAGAGCCCTGATGGGATCGTCCTGAGGGTCGTAAGGAATGACGGCACCGGGCTGGGGCATCACCTGACGGTTGAGCAGGTCTTCCGACCATGTAACATGGCTGAGGTCCGTCCCAAGGCCCTTGTAGCTGTAGGAGCTGCGGGAAAGCTGAAGATACTTGAACGGTACCAAGACGCTGCCGTCCCCGCCGATAATGCCGTACAGGCCGTTCCTGGCGGATTTAGCTATACCGATTCCCTCCCTCAACGACGGGGAGTAGGAGAACTGGGGAGCGAAAATCTCGTTTCCGTTGTTATCATAAACGCCCCACTCCTGGTCCGGTTTGAACCCGGGCACCTCAACATCATATTTTGCATAGATGTAATTACCGCTGCGGTCCACACTCACCGAACGGGCTTCCACAGGGATGATTATCCGCCCGGTCACATCTGCAACCCCCTGCAGCTTGACTCCGTTCACTTTGCGTTTAAGCTCGCAATATCCGTTTTTATCGAACTTGGTTATATCGTCGTACTCCGGGGCGATGACGAATGCGCCATTTACATCGATTATGCCCCTGTATCCGTTGAGCTCCACCTCTGCGTAGCCATCGTCGAATTTCTTGGCACTGTCGAAGGTAGGCGCGATAACCCAGGTCTTGTTCTTGGCCTGATAGCCATACTTCTTGCTACCCTTGTCCTTTACGGGCTTCAGGTCCTGCGCCTGGGCGCTGAAGGAGAACAGCATGGTTAAGGCTGCGAAAAAACTGATAAGTCTGGTCATAGTTTCAATTATTTGTCATACAAAGGTACGAAATTCAAATAAAATGACTATCTTCATATGGTTTTTCTGGACTAACTACAATCAAATGAAGGCGAATCAAATCGATGTCGTTCTCGGGCTCCAGTGGGGCGACGAGGGCAAAGGTAAAATCGTTGATGTTTTATCCCCTGAGTACAAAATAGTTGCAAGGTTCCAGGGCGGTCCCAACGCAGGACATTCCCTGGTCTTCGACGGCACCGCATTCGTGCTTCATACCGTTCCTTCCGGGATATTCCGCGACGATACCCTCAACGTGATAGGCAACGGCGTCGTGATCGACCCCGTCATTCTCCTCGAAGAGATTTCCAAGATAGAGGAGCTGGGCGTGAACGTGGAAGGCCGCCTTCTTATTTCCAAGCGTGCCAACCTCATCCTTCCCACCCACAGGGCCCTTGATGCCGCTAGCGAGAGTGCGATGGGCAAGGCCAAGATAGGTTCCACCCTCAAGGGCATAGGCCCCACCTACACCGACAAGGCCGGCCGCACGGGGCTCCGCATAGGAGATATCCTTCTCCCGGACTTCAAGGAGCGTTATCTCGAGCGCAAGCAGAGGCATCTCCGCATACTTGCCCAGTACGACGGCTTTAAAGTGGATATCGACGAATACGAGAAGCTCTGGCTCGACGCCGTCGAGAAGCTCAAACGCTTCGAATTCATCGACAGCGAGATCTATATCAACCACGCTCTTGACGAAGGCATCCCCGTCCTCGCCGAAGGTGCACAGGGAACGCTGCTGGACATCGACTTCGGCACATACCCCTACGTCACTTCCTCCAATACCATGTCGGCGGGAGTGTGCACGGGCCTCGGACTGGCCCCTTCAAGGGTAGGACATGTCTATGGAATCTTCAAGGCATACTGCACCCGCGTTGGCAGCGGCCCCTTCCCCACCGAACTGTTCGACGCCGACGGTGAGCTGCTGCGCCAGAAAGGGCACGAATACGGTGCCACCACCGGCCGTCCCCGCCGCACCGGCTGGCTCGACATGGTAGCCCTCAAGTATTCCGTGATGATGAACGGAGTCACCGACCTCATCATGATGAAGTCCGATATCCTGGACGACTTCGATACCATCAAGGTCGCAGTAGCATATAAAAAGGACGGTAAGATCATCGAGGACTTCCCTTACGACGGAGGCGCTGGCATTGAGCCCGTTTACCGCGAGTTCCCCGGCTGGAAGACCAGTCTCCGCGGCCTGCAGCGCTACAGCGACTTCCCCAAAGAATTCAAGGACTACATCGAATTTATCGAAGATGTTACCGACTGCCGCATCAAGATTGTTTCCGTCGGTCCCGACCGTGTTTCCACGGTAGTCCGATAGGCGACACGAACGCCAATGAATATGAAAAAAGGACGCCGTTTGAGCGTCCTTTTTCGTACCCCCTACAGGAATCGAACCTGTACCTGCGGAACCGGAATCCGCAATTCTATCCGTTAAACTAAAGGGGCGGTTTCGGACTGCAAATTTAGCATTTTTTTCGCTTGCTCTATATTTTTTCGTTTTTTACCAAAAGAATGCTTAAATTTGTTTACTTTATCCTAAACGACCGCATAATGACTCGCTCATTAAGTATATTAACCCTCATCGTACTGACCTGCATGGCCTTTTCGGCCTGTAAAAAAGATTCCGACTCCAAGGGAGGAAAGGATGCTCCCGAAAAGCTGGTGCTGGCCTCGTACGGCGAAACCACTTACACCCTCGTAAGTTCTTCGTCACTCTATGCCGACGCCAAGGCTTTTGCAGCTTCCTTCGATGCAGTTACGGGAGCAACCCTTAACATGGGTACCACCACTCCATATCAGAGGGATGATGAGATTATCGTAGGTACCGGTAAAGACTGCGAAGAAGCCGTAAAATCGATTAAACACGGCTACGTCATCAAAACGTCGGGCACCCGCGTCATTATCGCCGGAACCGACGACACCTGGACCGTCCTCGCCCTTGAGGCCTTCTACAAACAGGTAATCAATGCAACTAAATACAAGGTTGACGGCGGAATAGAAATTCCGTCGGGTTTGCGCATTTCCCAATCTACCAACGACCCCCAGATGATTGCCATGCTGCTTTCTACCGGGCACCCCTTCACGATTAAGGCGGAAATGGTCGGTTCCTGCGTGGGCAGCGGCAACTGCAACGTAGCACAGGGTGCGGCTTCCGACGGAAAGCACGTGTACTTCGTTTTGCGCGACAGCAGAGACGAGAACGGGATGATCTTCAAATACACCCTCGATCCCTTCCGCTTCGTCGCCAATTCCGAAGCATATAAATGTTACCACGCCAACGACATGACCTTCGATAGCGCCCATAACAGGGTGATTGCCATACATGCGTCGGGCGATACGGGCGGAATCACTGCCTTTGACGCCAACACACTAACTCCCACCGAGATACGCACCAGCCTGGGAATCGGAGGCATCACCTACAACTTCAGGCGAAACGTATACGGCATTACCCAGAGCGGTACCAAGTACCAGATTGCCGACGCCAACTTCAAGAAAACTGCCGACTACGGGCGCTCGGACAATATGACAAGCAAGTATACCGCCCAGGGCATGGGCAGCGACGATTCCTACGTTTACTTCCCGATGAGCCCCACCAGAGGAAAGAGTACCGACAACGTGCTCGTGACCTACAACTGGAGCGGCAACTACGTCGGTGAAATCCACATCGACACCTCGCTCGAGTCCGAGAGTATGTTCTACGCCGCCGGCGAGTACTACGTCAACTTTTACGCGGGAGGCGGCAGAGGTGCCCATCTGTACAGAATACGGCCTGTCATTTCTTTCACCTATGCGGATTAAGCACCTCATACTGCTGTCCGGGCTGGCTCTCCTCGCCCTGTTCTCCGCCTGCGACGGAGACAGCGGGTACGGGAAAGAAAACAGCTTTTCCTCCGGTTCCCGGCAGTATATGAAGATAGTGCAAAATCACGAATGCGGCTATGCCCTGGTCAGTTCCGGCACCCTTTCTTCCGATGCCGACGCTTTTGCCGGAGCCTTCAAATCGATTTCAGGCGCCGAACTCCGCAGATGCAGCACCCCTGGCACTTATGCAAGGGAGATTCTCGTAGGCACGGGTAAAGACTGCGAAGAAGCTGTCGCGGGGCTCAGGCACGGCTATGTCGTGAAGGCCATGAAAGAAAAGATAATCGTCGCGGGGACCAGCGACGCCTGGACAGTACTCGCGCTGGAAGCGTTCACCCGGGAAGTGATTGCCAGGTACGCCACCGCCGACAGCCTTTCGGTTCCGGCCGGCTTCATGCTGAAGGAGGATATCGAGAATCCGCAGCTGATTGCCAATTTCATCACCACGGGCCGGCAATTCAGCACCCGCATCCAACGCGTAGGAGCCTTTCCTCCGGACGGCAATCTGGTGTACGTGCAGGGAATAGCCACCGACGGCACGAACGTTTTTTACGTGATTCGCAACGGTGCCGACGACCGGGCCAGAGTGTATAAATACCAGATCAACCCCTTCGGCTTCGTTGCAAGGTCGGAAGAATTCAACGGCAGCCACTGCAACGACATGACCTTCGACGCAAAGAACAGGCGTGCGATAGTCATCCACGGCGGCACGGACCCGTACGGTGTCACCGCCGTCGACGCCTCCACCATGGCGCTCACTTCCATCCGCTCCGATGTACCCATCGGCGGCATCGCCTACAACAGCAACCGCAACCAGTACGGCATTACCCGCGGAGGACTCGTATACTGCATACTTGATGAGGATTTCCGGAAAGTGAACGACTTCGGCCGCACCGACGGAATGGGCGACACATACCTTGTGCAGGGGATGGGCTGCGACGACTTTTTCGTCTACTTCCCCATGAGCCCCCTGTCCACCAACTCCGGCACCACCACCGACAACGTCCTCGTTGTTTACGACTGGCAGGGCCAGTACAAATGCGACATCCACATCCCCACCGACATGGAATCGGAGAGCATGATTTATGCCGGCGGTGAGTATTACGTCAACTTCAATACCCGGAAAGAGGCAGCTCTTTACCGGATAGAACCCGTCATTAATTTCACTTACAATTAATAATGAAGAAAGCCTACATATTCCCAGGTCAGGGCGCCCAGTTCCCCGGAATGGGCAGGGACCTTTACGAAGGCAGCGCCGAAGCGCACAGCCTCATGGAAAAGGCCAACAGCATCCTGGGCTTCCGCATCACGGACATAATGTTCGGCGGCAGCGACGAAGACCTGCGGGCCACTCGCGTTACCCAGCCCGCGATATTCATCCATTCCACTGCGCTGGCACTGTGCACTCCGGATCTCGCGCATCCCGACATGGTTGGAGGTCACTCTCTGGGAGAATTCTCCGCGCTGGTCGCGGCGGGGGCGGTAAGTTTCGAAGACGCCCTCAGGCTGGTGGCCGTGCGTGCACGGGAGATGCAGCTCTGCTGCGAAAGAGTCCCCGGTACCATGGCGGCCATCATAGGGCTTCCGACCGAAACCATCGAGCAGATCTGCGCCGGAATCCCGGGAGTCGTCGTGCCTGCCAACTATAACTGCGAAGGGCAGATAGTTATTTCCGGAGAGTCGGAGGCCGTAAACGCCGCGTGCGAAAAGATGAAGGAAGCAGGAGCCAAGCGCGCCCTGCCACTCGCTGTCGGCGGAGCCTTCCACTCCCCTCTCATGGAGCCCGCACGGGCGGAACTTGCGAAGGCAATCGAAGCGACCGAGGTCAAGGCTCCCCTCTGCCCCATTTACCAGAATGTCACTGCAATGCCGGAAACCGACCCTGCACTAATCAAGGAGAACCTCCTCAAGCAGCTTACCAGCCCCGTCCGCTGGACGCAGAGCGTTAAGAACATGCTGGCCGACGGAGCCACGGACTTCATCGAACTCGGCCCCGGCGCAGTACTTCAGGGCCTTGTAAAGCGCATCAGCGCCGCCGAAGGAAAGGAAGTCCAGATCAGCGGAATCAGTTAAAAGAAAGCAACATAAAGCATTAAGATATGTCCAAAGAAAAAAAGTTTATCACCTGTGACGGGAATACCGCCGTTGCCAACATCGCATATCTCTTCAGCGAGCACGCGGCCATCTATCCCATCACACCCTCATCGCCCATGGCCGAGAATATCGACGAATGGGCTGCCCATGGCAAAAAGAACCTCTGGGGCGAGACCGTAAAGGTCACCGAACTGCAGAGCGAGGGAGGAGCCGCCGGAACCGTGCACGGATCGCTGCAGGCCGGAGCCCTCACTACTACCTACACTGCATCCCAGGGCCTTCTGCTGATGATTCCGAACATGTACAAGATTGCCGGCGAAATGCTCCCGGGCGTGTTCCACGTATCCGCCCGCGCGCTCGCTTCGCACGCTCTGTCCATTTTCGGAGACCATCAGGACGTGATGGCATGCCGCCAGACCGGCTTCGCGATGCTCGCATCCGGCTCCGTTCAGGAAGCCCAGGACCTTGCCGCCGTGGCACATCTTTCCGCAATCAAGAGCAGCATCCCCTTCCTGCACTTCTTCGACGGTTTCCGCACCTCGCACGAAATCCAGAAGATAGAGGCCATCGATGAGGACGCCCTCCGCAAGATGGTGAGCACCAAGAGCCTGCAGCAATTCCGCGAGAGGGCCCTCAATCCCGAGGCTCCCGTCACCCGCGGCACAGCCCAGAACGGCGACGTTTACTTCCAGGCCGTGGAATCCCGCAACCAGGTTTACGATGCGGTTCCCGACGTAGTAGCACGCTATATGGGCGAAATCGGCGAGGCCACCGGCCGCAGCTACCGTCCCTTCGACTACTACGGAGCCCCCAAGGCCGAAGGCATCATCATAGCCATGGGTTCCGTCACCGAGACCATCAAGGAAACCATCGACTACCTCAACGCACAGGGCAAATCGTACGGACTCGTCTCCGTGCATCTTTACAGGCCTTTCTCGACCAAATATCTGATTAAGGCCATCCCTGCCTCCGTCAAGAAGATAGCAGTGCTCGACCGCACCAAGGAACCCGGCTCGCTCGGAGAGCCCCTCTACCTGGACATCAAGGCCGCCTATCAGGGTGTTGCCGACGCTCCCGTCATCGTGGGTGGACGCTACGGCCTTTCCAGCAAGGACACCACTCCCGCACAGATCATCTCCGTTTACGAGAACCTCGAGCGCAAGGCCCCCAAGAACGACTTCACCATCGGCATAGTCGACGACGTTACCTTCAAGAGCCTTCCCGCCAAGGAAGAGGTTTCCATCGTTAAGCCCGGCACCACCGAGTGCAAGTTCTACGGACTCGGTTCCGACGGTACCGTGGGCGCCAACAAGAATACCATCAAGATCATAGGCTCCCACACCGACCTTTATTGCCAGGCCTACTTCGACTACGACTCCAAGAAGTCCGGCGGCTACACCTGCAGCCACCTCCGCTTCGGAGCCACTCCCATCCACGCCCCCTATCTGGTATCCACACCCGATTTCGTGGCCTGCCACGTGCCTTCGTACCTCTATAAGTACGACGTGCTCAAAGGCATCAAGGAAGGCGGCAGCCTGCTGCTGAACTCCCTCTGGGACGAGAAGGAAACCCTCGAGCGCATCCCCGACAACGTCAAGAGCATTATCGGGCGCAAGCACATCAAACTGTATATTATCAACGCTACCAAGATAGCCGCCGAGATAGGTCTCGGAGGACGCACCAATACTATACTCCAGAGTGCATTCTTCAAGATTTCCGGCATTATCCCTTACGAGGATGCCGTCAAGTACATGAAGGACGCCGCCCTCAAGAGCTATGGCAAGAAGGGTGAGAACGTCGTGAACATGAACTATGCGGCCATCGACCGCGGCGGAGAGTACACCGAAGTGGCCGTTCCCGCCGAATGGGCCGATATCCGCGCCAAGTTCGAGAATCCCGGCAAGGCAAGGCTGGCTCCTTCGTTCGTGAAGGACATAGCCGACGTGGTGAACGCCCAGAACGGCGATTCCCTGCCCGTAAGCGCCTTCCTCCCCTACAACGACGGTACAATGCCCGCAGGCACTTCCGCATACGAGAAGCGCGGCGTAGCCGTTACCGTTCCCGTATGGAATCCCGAGAGCTGCATACAGTGCAACAACTGCGCATTCGTATGCCCTCACGCTGCAATTCGTCCGTTCCTGCTGACCGACGCCGAGGCCGCTGAACTCCCTGCCGGAGCAAAAGCCGCCGAGGGCAAGGCCAACCTGAAGGACTACAAGTTCATCATGGGCGTTTCCGTAGCGGACTGCACCGGTTGCGGCAACTGCGTGGACGTCTGCCCTACCAAGCCCGAGAAGTCGCTCTCAATGCAGTCCTACATCGACCATGTGGCCGATCAGGACACCTACGACTACCTCAATTCCAAGGTCGGATACAAGACTCCACTCGATCCTAAGAGCAACCTCAAGGCCGCCCAGTTCAGCCAGCCTCTGTTCGAATTCAGCGGCGCCTGCGCGGGCTGTGGCGAAACCCCGTATATCAAGAACATCACCCAGCTGTTCGGCGACCACATGATGGTGGCCAACGCGACGGGATGCTCGTCCATCTACGGAGCTTCGTTCCCTGCCTCGCCTTACTGCACCAACGCCCAGGGCCACGGCCCGGCATGGGCCAACTCCCTCTTCGAGGACTTCTGCGAATTCGGTCTCGGAATGCATCTCGGATCCGACCGCATCCGCGAAACCGTTGCCTCCCTGATGGAAAAGGGTCTCGAATGCAGCAAGTGCTCGGATGAGATGAAGGCCCTCTACCAGAAGTGGCTCGACAACCGCAACGACTATGCAGTCACCCGCGAGGTGGCCGACAAGCTCGTTCCCCTCATGGAGAAGTGCGGCTGCGACGTCAGCAAGGCCCTGCTCGAACTCAAACATTACATTCCTTCCCGCAGCCAGTGGATATTCGGCGGCGACGGAGCCTCCTACGACATCGGTTACGGCGGACTCGACCATGTACTTGCCTCCGGCGAGAACGTCAATATCCTGGTGCTCGATACCGAGGTTTACTCCAATACCGGCGGACAGTCCTCCAAGGCCACCCCTGCCGGCGCAATCGCCAAGTTCGCAGCAAGCGGCAAGAAGATTCGCAAGAAAGACCTCGGTATGATGGCCATCAGCTACGGCTACGTCTATGTGGCGCAGGTCGCAATGGGTGCAAGCCCCGTTCAGTACATGAACGCCATCAAGGAAGCCGAAGCCTACGACGGACCTTCGCTCATAATCGCCTACGCGCCCTGCATCAACCACGGGCTCAAGGCTGGCATGGGCCTCAGCCAGAAGGAAGAGAAGCTTGCGGTAGAGTGCGGATACTGGCACCTGTACCGCTACAACCCCGCCCTCGAGGGCACGGACAAGAATCCGTTCACTCTCGACAGCAAGGAGCCTGACTGGAGCAAGTTCCAGGACTTCCTGAAGGGAGAGGTTCGCTTCGCGTCGCTTTACAAGCTCTTCCCCGACCGTGCCGAAGAGCTGCTCCAGAAGACCGAGGAGTTCGCGAAACTCCGCCTGGAGACCTACAAGCGCATGGCAGGAGTTTAATCCTGACAAACGGCTACTAAAAAAGGGGCGTCCCATCGCGGGACGCCCCAATTTGTTATGAAAGAACTATGTTCTCTGAAGATTTATTCTGCATTGAATCCATTGTCAGTGAGAGTGACGGCAACGGTGGTTCCGGTGCCTTTCCACATCCAGTCAGCAATGTTTTCGGCTGTAATAGTCATGAGTTCACCGTAAGAAGCGGGAGTCTCGTCGACCTTCGGGGTAAACGCATTGATCTTTCCAGCGATTTTGCAGTTCTTGACAGTGAAGTTTGCAGCATTCGGCCTCGCGGCTATCATAGCGATGGACTTGGGTACTGTGCCACCGTCAATGACTGATGCAGCGGTTGTCTTGCAACCGTCGATCACGACGTTGGCGTTACCGTTATTGCCGTAAATACCGCCGAAGTACATGTTGCCGCCAGTCTGGGCTGCAATTATCTTTCCGGAGAATACACTGTTGGAAACAGTTCCAATGGCGTTGGCCTCAGAGAAACCAGGGCCGATACCTCCGACGATGCGATCAACGGCTTCAGTGCTGTTGACGGTAACCGTTCCGGAGAAAGAGCATCCTGTAACGGCGTAATCCGCAGAGTTACCGGCATTGCCGAATATACCGCCGCAACGGATCTTTTCGGACTTGTTAATGTTAATGTTACCGTCGGAGCTGCAATCCTTGATCGAGTACGTCTTAAACGTGGCAGCGGTAGATCCCATCTTGGACACAACACCTCCGCAATAACCCCATTTGTTAGGAATGGATGTCCACGCTTTCTCAAGAGTAATGTTGCCATGGTTATGGCAGTTCTCTATAGTAAGGGTGCACTCGTTGGCAGGCTGTCCGTATGCCACGATACCGGAAGCCATCGATATATTGTCGCCGTCAACCACGATATTACCATTGTTCGTACAATTCGTTATTGCAGCACCGTCGGTTTTGAATACACCTACGAGTCCAGAGGCATAGGAGTACTTGCTATAATCGGCAGTGACCTTACCACTTGCAGTAATGCTTGCGTTGTTCACGCAATTGTTCACAAGTCCTCCGTCAAGAGTACATACAAGACCGCAGACGAAGTGCTCGGCACCGGTGCTCAGGACGGACTTGACACTACCGGCAACGATAATGTTCTTAAGCGTACCTGCAACGGTCTTGAAAATGGAAACATACTGTGCATCGGCGTTCAAAGCAAGGGTAATGGTATGATTGTTACCATTGATTACAATTCCGGCGGGAATCTTCTCTATGGGGAGGAAGTCCGCTGTGGATGCGTCTATGTCGGCAACGATATTAATCACACCTTCTCCATCCTGCCAACGAGCGAAGCTCGGGGTTTCTTTCTTGACTTCCTGGGCAAGCAGCTTGAGTTCGTCAAGACTAGGAATGTTGTGCGGAGCGGAGTCCAGTACCTTGCTCTGAATGAGCTTCACAACGACAGGAGCCTCGACTCCTTCTCCGGTAACGGTAAACTCGGCTTCACGGTCGGCTTCCATGCTGGTATAGGCCGCAAACGCAATCTCGATGGTACCGTCGTTGGTTCCGGAAGTAGTGTAGGAGGTAATCCAGTCAGCCGTAGTGCTTACCGTCCAGGAAGTGTTGGATGCAACGGTGAAGGAGGCGGACACGGCGTCAGCGTCTACGCGATTCTCTGCAGGAGAGACGGCGAGTTCCTTGCTGCTTGCGGTGCTGCCGCTGGGAGACTTAAGGTCAACGATCTTTCCGGTGCTGGTACCCACTGCGAGCTGCACGAAGTTAGCGTCGGTAAGGGTAACCCCATTAACGCTTCCGGCAGCTGTGCACTCGGTTAGGGTTGCAGTGCTTACGCCGGCGACGGATCCCGTCTTGGTAGCGTCGGACCCGACAACGGCACCGGTATTCTTGTCATTGGTCATGGTAAGACCCGCATCTGAAGCATCTCCGTTAAGGGTTCCAAGGTGTCCGACAACACCGCCCGTGAAGGCATAGTCGCCCGCCGTGCAGCTTACCTTGCCGCTATTCTCGTTATCCTTAGTGTAGCTGCCTTCGCCACGTATGCCACCCACAATACCGCCAGCCTCGATCTGGATGGCGTTTCCGGCACCCGTGGACGAATTGGATGCGGTAATGTTACCCTGGTTCTTGTTGCCGTAAACCTCCACTCCGAGGTTACCAAGACCGAGGATACCTCCGGCATGAACACGGTTGGATCCGTGCGTACCGGCAATGTTAACGCTCACGTTAACATCCGCCTTGTTAATGTTGTTACGGATGATGTTTTCGGAGTTCTGCTTCTCCTGGAAGCCAACGATACCAGCAACAGACTGCCAGTTGACGTTGGGGTTCGCAACCGCAAGGTTGACTTCGCCTTCGTTGACGCAGTCTTCAACCAAACCCTTGGAATTGAGTGTTCCAACAATACCACCCATGCGGGTTACCTGCTGGTTGGTGGAGGAAACCGCCGCCTTATTGACGCAACGAAGGGCTGAAGACCCTGTGTAGAGGGCTCCGACCACACCGGCTACCATGATATAGTTGCCGCTCTGGCCCTGGTCGCTCCAAACGTACTTGACGGGAGCACGGTTCTCGCAGTCCTGAACTTTGGCGCCAGCGTTGGCACGTGCCACGACTCCGGCGAACATGGAAGCCTTGTTAATTCCAATTGTGACCTCGACCGGCACGGTATTCACGCAATGGTCGATAAGCGCCTCGGCATTGTTCACATACGCTACGACACCACCGATGTAAGTTTCACCGGCGGTAATGCCACTGGCCTCGATGTTAGCGTGGTTCTCACAGTCCTTAACGGTAGCGGGAGAATTGATAGCGCCCACAAGTCCGCCGATTCCGGTCAGTGCAGTGTTGCCCACCTTAGTGACAATCTTCGCGAACTGCTTCACGTTCTCGATAGTTCCGGCATTGACTGCGCACACGCCTCCAATATGATTGAGCGTGGTGACTTCCGAGTCGAAGCCCACTTCGCTCTTTCCATCATAGGAAGTGCCGTCGGAAGATCCCAGGATGAGGTTCTTGACCACACCATTGTTGGTAAGGATAAGTCCGGAAGTAGCCTCCTTCGAGACAACCTTGAAGTTGTACACCTTGTGGTTGTTACCGTCCAGAACTCCCGCGAAAACAGGGATAGGGGCGATTTCAGCACCTCCAAGGTCAATGTCGGCGGAGATGTTGAATTCGTCGGCCTCCGTAGCGACCGCCGCACCTTCACTGACGAATGCCAGGAAGTCTTCGGCATTGGCTATGGTCCCTTCTTCGACAGCATCAGCACTCTGACTGATGGTCGCTTCGCTTTTTGCGGAACCGCAGGTAACGGTAATAACTGCCGAACGCTCGGCACCGGTAGTGTTCTCGTCCACGAGGACGGTAATGGATTTGGTAGCAGCGTTTCCGCTGAGAGGAGCGACGTGCACCCATTCCTTATCGACGGATGCCTTCCAATCGCCGTTTGATGAAACCGACAAAGTCTTTGTTTCGCCTGCACCCGATACAGCAACGGTTGCGGGTTTGAGGCTGATCTTGTCGGCTTCGGCCTCTTCGCTCTTTTTACAGCCCGCGAGGACTGCAAGGGCGGATGCCAGGATCAAAATGTGTTTGAAATTCATAAATTATTATTAATTAAGAGGTTTGTCTTTTACCTTACCCAACATCCACTGGGGATAGTTGGTGCAGATGGCCTTGAGCTTGGACTAGTTGTTAACGTAGTTCTGGACGTCGCTATCGCTGAAGACGGCGTTGCCGTCGCCATCCTGCTTATCGACGTTGAATACGCTGATTTCCATTCCCGCATTGACAAAAGAATCAATGGTACGAGCTCCATAAGGAGTCATGTAGCTCTTGGCTGAAAGATTGGCCCAGGTGAAACCTGCACTTTTGCAGTTGGCCGGAGTCTTATTCGCCATCCAGCCTACAGGTATACCATAGGCTTTCATGCATTGGGCTGCGGCTTTTGCCACAGTTTCGTTACCGGTACAAATGAACTCGCACCACTGTTCCGCCTTGCGCTCGTGAATGATTTCGCACGCGCGCTGGACAGCCTTTATAGCAGGAGCAGTCCCGGCCGGGGCATCGGCAGTATTCTTGATATCCAGCCACAGTTTTGTGCAATTGCCCTTTACCATCACCATATCGAGGAAATCACCCAGTGTTGGAAGCTCCTCGCCGTTCTTGAGTTTGCCGGCCTTGCGAAGTTCATCAACCGTATGCTCATAAGGATAAAGCTGATTGATTTGGATATTGCCGTCGGCATGCCCTATGATGATATTGTTATCTTTTGTCCAGTAAATGTCGCACTCCGATGCATAGCACTTGAGGTACATGGCATAATTGAGCGACGCCCTGGAGTTGTCCGGGCAGTTGTACTCCTTGGAACCTCCGCGATGAGCCACCACCTTGTTGGTACAAGGGGCGATAGTAATCGGCTCGTCGGGATCCGGATCGGGATCCGGATTCGGATCAGTTCCGGGTTGAGTGCTCGGCCGTTTTGCGGAGGGAAAAGCAGGATCCTTCTCGCAGGAGGTCGGTGCAAGCACCAACGCTCCCGCGGCAAGGAAACAAATCAAAAAGCGTAAAACTTTCATAGTTTATTTTGACTGTGTAAGAGTATAGGAGATGGAGCTTCCGCCCTTAACCGTGAAACGGATGGAGGCGGTGCGCTTCTTTCCTGTGGTGTTTGCACTCACCACGACCTTGATTCCATGCTGGCTTGTGGTAACGTCGTCACCTTCAAAGGTTCCGGTGAAATCCTTGTCGATGGTTACCTCGTCAAGCGTCAGCCAGTCGGGAGCGAAGTCTACCTCGACATCCCACGATACGCTCGTCTCGGGGCCCTTGCCCACGGTAACGACCGACTCGAAAGTCGCTCCGGCCGCAGGAATAATTCCCGGATCGGGGCTTAACGCAACCCTCAGCGAATTCAGGTCAGCTCCGTCGGGCCACTCCTCCTTGGAACATGACGCCACGGAAAGCAGTGCCACCATTGCGGCAAGCACGCTTGTAAGTATGTATCTGATATTCTTCATGTCGTATTAGATTAATTCCATCCCGGAGTCTGCGAGAGGTTGGGGTTCTTGGTAATGGATCCGGTAGCAATGGGCCAGAGCAGTATGTTGGCATTGTCCGCCTTCATGTCGTTGAAGGTCCTGGTCGGGAACTCGTTGTTGGGAACGACGCTCCAGATCTTTCCGGTACGGATGAGGGCCCACCAGATAACTCCCTCTGCAGGGAACTCGTAGTAGTACTCGTTGACTATGGCATCCAGTACCGCCGCGGCCGACTCGTTCGTGTAATGGTTGGCTGCGCCGTAGGCACGCTTGGCCACCATATTCAGGCTGGCAAGTGCTCCGGTGTAGTCGCCCTGGTAGTATTTGAGTTCGGCATCCATCATTACGGCCTGTGCGTAACGGTAGTAGAGCAGGTCGTTGTCCATCACGACGGGGGCCTTGCTCATGTCGCCGAGCAGCTTGTTGCACCAGGTAATCTCGTGGCCGTCGGAAGCGGCGTAAGGGCCATATCCGAGGTTAGTGCCAACGCGGGTGTCACCTGCGGTTTCCTGGGCCTTGAGCTTGTTCACGAATGCCTGAGAGTAGCTCCACCACTGGGTGCTGCTGATAGGCACGGGACCGCCCTTGCTGCACTGCGCAGCGGTCTTGATAAGATTCGCGGGCTGGCAGAAGTAAACCTGGTATCCGGCCGCAGTGGTCGGGGTGTTGTTGATTGCGAATACCACCTCAGCGTTCTTCTTGTTCTCGCGGCTGAACACAGTCCCGTAGGCAGGGATGAGCCTGCTTTCGGAAATACCTATGGCCTGGAGAGCGTTGTCCGCCATCGTGAGATAGGTGGTCTTATCGGCACCCATTGTGGTGTACATCCAGAGCGCGTATTCGGCCTTGAGCATGTTGATGGCATCCTTTGTAGCGAAGTATTTTTCGCTACCGAGCACGTCACCCTGCGCGAGGCAGTCGTTGATATCCGATTCAACCTGGGCCAGCACCTGGGCCACGGGGGTGCGTCCGGAAGGATAGCACTCCGCCTGGTCGGTACCCTCCACAGGCTTGAGGTTCAGGGGAACGTCTCCCCATATACGCGCTGCGTAGAAGTAGCAGAACGCACGGGCGAAGTAAGCCTGGGCAAGAGCCCACTTGACCTTCTCCGGCTTTGCCCCGCACTCATCGGCGTGCGCAAGCACTGCGTTGGCCTGGTCGATGGTGGAATAGAGTCCGGACCAGCCTATGGTCTGGCCACCGCTCAGCAGGCTGAGGCGGCAGGCCCTCTTGAATGCGTCCTGCACGTTGCTCTCCAGCGAGGGACCCCACATGGAGTCGCCCACGCGGACTTCACCGAGGTAGAACACGTTGCACTCGTCCTGGGCGAAGTAAGCGCGCATGCGCTTGAAGATGCCCGGAACGGACTGTTCAAGGTCGGCGGGATCCTTCCACATATTGCCGGCAGAAAGGGCGCCGTCGTACATGATGTCGAGGTCTGAATGGCAAGCGCAAAGAGTGGCTGCACAAAGAACTGCGACTGATATTCTTATAATAGTCTTTTTCATGATGCGTCCTCCCTTAGAATGTTAATTTGATGCTTCCAAGGATACGTGCGGCGGGCGGCGTGATGTTGGAGTTGGCCGAACCCATCTGCACGGAAGTGTAGAGTTCCCTGCCGTCGGCATCCGAAGCAATACCCGTCTCAGGGCTGATGGCTCCGGAAACCTTCGTGAAGTAATGCAGGGTGTTGCCCGTGACGCCCACGGTAAGTTTCTTCATTCCAAGCTTGTTCACCCACTTGTCCGGGAGGTCGTAATAGACCGACACATCGCGGATGCAGAGGAAGCTGGCGTCCTCGACGTTGAAGTCGGAGCAGCGCGAGAAGTTGCGGTTACCGAAGTCGGCGTCGTTGGGGAAGAATCGTGCGTACTTGGCGTTCTTGTCGCCCGGATACCTCCAGCAGCCTGCCACCAGATCAACGTCAATGTTGGAGTTGCAGTTTCCGAGGGTATTCTGGATCATACGCGTCTTCATGTAGTTGTAGATGCTGTGACCCAGGGCGAAGTCCATATAAATATTGAAGGTGAGGCGTTTCCAAGTGATGGTATTGTTAATACCACCCGTGGAATGAGGCATCACGTTACCGAGGCAGAAGAGGTCGGTATCGTCGATCTGCTCCTTTCCGTCGACGGTCTTGGCTGTGCCGTAACGGTTCACCCACTCATAGTCACCAACGTCCTTACGGCCGGATATGCGGGCTCCGTCGCTGCGACGGTAACCGATATTGGCGTTCACGGCATCGTAAAGTGCTGCGTCGGCCTCTTCCTCGGTCTGAATGATACCTGCAATCTTGTAACCCCAGATGCGTCCGAGAGGCTCTCCCACAGCAGTTCCACCGTAACGGTAACCGGTGGCGGTCTTCTTACCACCGATGCGGTAACCGGTCTTTCCGGTAGGATTGCCGTCCATGTCGAGGATCTCGTATGCGTAGTCCTCGGGGAGAGACAGAACCTTGTTGCGGTTGAACGAGTAGGTAAAGTCGGTCTCCCAGCTGAAGTTCTTATTGCGGATGTTGACGGTATGGAGTTCGACCTCAAAGCCCTTGAAGCCCACGCTTCCAACGTTGGAAGTCACCGAACCGAACTGGCCGGTGTCGGGCAGGGTAATGCTGTAGATAAGGTCGTCGGTAACCTTGCTGTAGTAGTCGAGCATCAGGCGGATACGGTCCCTGTAGAGGCCCACGTCGATACCGAGGTCCAGCTGGCGGGTGCTTTCCCAGCGCAGCGAGGAGTTCTGCATGGTCGAAGGCAGGAGGGTGTTATATCCGGCGTAGGAATCCACCGCATAGGCACCGAGAGGAGCAGTGCGGGCGATATCGTTGTTACCGGTAAGACCGTAGGATGCGCGGAGCTTAAGGGTGTTCACCGTGCGCTTGAGGCCTCCGAAGAAAGGCTCTTCGCTGATTACCCATGCAGCCGAAGCCGAAGGGAAGTAACCCCACTTATTCTCGCCCAGGAAGAGCGACGAACCGTCGGCGCGGAACGTTCCGGAAAGGATGTAGCGGTCGGCGAAGTTGTATCCGGCACGGAAGAAGTAGGATATGAGCGCCGTGGAATACTCCGCATTCTCCATGTCCATGGTACCCATGGTGTTGTCGGATCCGGACTGCAGGTAAGGGATCTTGTCGTCAAGGGCTCCCTTGTTGCTGGCCGAGAGCGACCAGTAGGTCCAGTAAGACCAGTCGTAACCTCCGGTGGCGTCCAGTTTGTGGCGGCCGAAGTCCTTCTTCAGGGTGAAGAAGGTCTGGAAGTTCTGCCTCAGAGTCTCGTTGCGCGACTCGGACGTGCTGCGGGTTGTGGTCACATAGTTGGGAGTGTTGTTGCGCTCACCATAGGTGTAGTAGCTGCCGCGGTAGTTGTTATCGTACATGGCATACTGCGCAGTCGCGGACAGCCAGTCGGTAATCTTCCACTTGAGGTTCATGCTTCCCATGAACTTCTGACGGGAGTTCTCACGGTCGTAGAAGGTCTCGTAGAACTCGGCTATCTGCTGGTTCTTGTTGGTACCTCCCGTTGCGAAAGTGCCGTCGGGATACTTTCCGATATGGGTAGGAGACATCATAATGCCTCGGCCCATAGTGGTGAAGTAGTCGTTGGTAAGAGGGTTCTTGACATTGCGCGTGAAATCGAAGGTAGTGGTGGCGGTAAGACTGCGCGTGACATTGAACGAAGTGTTGCCGTGCATCGTGAAGTTCTTGTATCCGCTCATTGCCACCATACCGGCGTCGCGAAGGTAACCCACGGATGCGGCGTACTTGACGTCCTTGTATCCGCCGTTGATTCCCACATACTCCTTATGGTAGAGGGCTGTGTCATACCAGTCGCTCTGGTAGTCGTGATCAGTGTAGATAATGGTCTTGGTGGGATCCACCGGGTCAGCCATCGACAGATATCCCGAAGGAACCGCCTCTCCCGGATTGAGGTAACGGGTGGAATAGGTGGCTGTGGCCGTAGTATTGCCAATACCGGCTCCGTTAGCGCCGTTAAGGGTAGCCATGAAGTCGGCGCCCGGAATATTGGCGGCGGAACGCACAATGGTGATAAAATCGGTTGCGTTTGCCAGGTTCCACCTGCGGGCGGGCGTCGAAACACCGAACTGGCTCTCGAATACAATCTGCGGGCCCTTGAAGGCGTCGCCCTTACGAGTGGTCACCAGTATAACACCGTTGGAAGCGCGGCTTCCGTAGATGGCCGCCGAAGCAGCGTCCTTAAGGATTTCCACGCTGGCGATGTCGTTAGGGTTGAGATCCTCGAAGCTGCGCTCCACTCCGTCCACGAGACAGAGAGGGGCATTGCTACGGTTGATGGAGGAACCACCACGGATCAGCATCGAAGGAGCTTCACCGGGAAGGTTGTTGTTGGAGACGATGTGCAGGCCGGTGACCTTACCTTTGAGAGCGTCGCCGAGCGAGCTGACGGGCGCTCCGAGGAGCGCGTCACCGTCCACTTTCGACACCGACGTGGTCAGAGTCTTGCGGGCCTGGGTACCGTAACCGATAACGACAACGTCCTCAAGGAGGTGTGCATCCTCACGCAGGACGACGTCTATCACGGAGCGTTTGCCCACCATCACTTCCTGATCAGCGAAACCGATGAAGGAGAACACCAAAGTCTGGCCTTCCCTTACATCGATAACGTATTTTCCGTCAAGGTCGGTGGTAACACCGGTCTTCTGACCCTTAACCATAACACCGGCTCCCATAAGGGCTTCTCCGTTCGGGTCAGTCACCCGTCCGGAAACACGAGCCTGGGCAGCCTGGGGAGCACGTGACAGGGCCACAGTGCCGCCTGCGACTTTCCAGACTATTCCGCTCTGGGAGAGGCATCGGGAGAGGATAGCATCCACCGAAACCCCGGTTTCGTGCAGATTCACATCCCCTATTGTCATCCCCGCCATATCGGCAGGATACGAGAAGGGCACCCCTGTCTGCTTGGTAAGAGCATCGGTCAAGGCCCTCAGTGAGGCATTCCGCATCGAAATGTCCACATCATAACTCTTCTGGGCATACGCCTGCATCGCACCAGGCTGCATCAGGAGCAGCAGAAGCGAGGTCAGGACGAAGACCCATCTTTTCAGGTTACTTTTCATTAATAAAAAATCAGTTATCAGTATTGTTAGTAGTATTCTTCTGCCTTTCAATCTTCGTCCCGGTAAGGAACTCAACTATGGAGAGCACATTGTCTATACTGCTGCTCTTGAGCAGATTGACATTGTAGCGCGGCGCCTTGCCTGCGCCTCCGGAGACCTTGAGCTTTACCGAGTAGAACTTTTCTATGGACTGGATGACCTCGGACAAGGTGGCGTCGTTGAGAGAGACCATGTCGTAACGGACAATTAGTTCCGGTTCCGCATATATCTCACTAACTTCCAGGTCGTCGGATTTCCCGTCATAGACGGCCATCTGGTTGGGGCGCAGGCGCATGAGGCCTGTTCCATCCCCGTTGAGAAGACGCACCGAACCCTCTTCGAGGATGACTTCGGTACGGGCCGCGGAAGGATCGCAGCAGACGTTGAACTTAGTGCCGAGAACCTCGACACCCAGGCCGCCTGCATGCACCACGAAAGGATGAATGGTATCCCTGGCCACACTGAAGTAGGCCTCGCCTTCGAGTTCCACTACCCTCCTGGCTCCGTCACCCATAGGATGCACATCATAGTTGATGCGTGAGCCCGGCATCAGGTAAACCGTTGAACCGTCGTCCAGGGTACGCATCTGCGGGCTGTCCGCGGCGTTTGCAAAGCTGAACATCTGCCGTACAGGTTCAATCGGAGCCACCTGTCTGGGACGACCCAACAGCAGCACCAGACCTACCGCGGCGGCGACGGCGGGAACAGCCATCCGGAAAAAGCGGCGCGCCCGGCGCGTACGGCCACGGGTTACGGCATTCAGCACCCGGGACCTGCGGGAAAGATACTCCGGATCCGTCAGCACTTCGTGTGCGCTCAAAACCGGCATGGCCGAGAAGAACAACTCCCGGTGGGAGTCGTCCTCCATCAGCCACTTCAGCATCTCCTCTTCTTCCTGGGCGCTTGTTCCGCGCCTAAGGAATTTTTCTATTAGTTCTATTTTATCCAATTCTTTGTATACTTAACAGATACAATAATAATACAAACATCCCAGGCCAAAGACCTATACGTCACAGAAAAAAATGCTGGTCAAATACTGACCAGCAGGAATAACACCAGGACTTTGCCAAG
>CAMHTE010000019.1 GCA_946187975.1 uncultured Bacteroidales bacterium
GAGGTCTGACCGACCACACCGCCTACCAAGTAGGCATTGGCAGCCTTGTCGGCAGCGCTCGTGATGGTAATAGCAGCGTTGTTAACGCAATCCTTTATGGAACCGGAAGACTGTGCGGCAACAGGACCGAAGATCTTGTTGTCGTCGGCAGCAAACGCGAAGGAGCTGCTGGCATCGATGATCAGGTTCTTGATGGTTCCGGTGTTCAGGAGGAACAGAGGAGTAGTACCGCTGAGGTTCTTGATGCTGTGACCAGCACCGTCGAAGATACCTGCGAAGGAATCGGCGGGAACGAGCGTCTCACCTGCGAGGTTGATGTCAGCTCCGAGGGAGACCTCATCGGTGGAGGTGCAGGTCGGGGCGGCACCGGAGAGCCACTCGAGGAAGTCCTGAGCAGTGCTGATAACCAGAGGATAGGTGTAAGCCAGAGCAATGGTGGCTATGGTCTGTACGGCGGAATACTCGGCCGACATGTTGCCACCCTCGCCGAGAGTGCGGACGCGGACGTCGTAGGAAATCTCGGGAGTAAGTTTGGCTATCGTATAGGTAAGACCTTCGACGTTCTCGGAAGCCACGGTCCACTCGGCATCGGCAGTCTTCTTGTACTCCACGATGTAGCCGGTAGCCTTGCTGACGGCAGCCCATTCCGCGGTGATGGAAGTAGCCTTGGAAGTGAGCACAACCACAGGGGCTGCGAGGTTGACCTCCTCGAGAGTAACGATGGCTTCTTCGCTTGAATAGCCGGAGCTCGTGCTGGCGTAAGCCTTTACACGTACGATATAGGAAGCGTCGTGGTCGAGACCCTCGATCCTGTAAGTGGTTTCGAGAATCTTTGCGCTGGCGGTCCAGGCGGCGTCACCTTCCTTCTTATATTCAACCACATACCACTCTGCACCATTGACGGCATCCCAGCTGACGTCGATGTAGTTGTACATCACGGTCGTGGTAACGTTGGCAGGTGCTTCGAGATCGGGATTCTCAGGTTCGTCGGAACCGGAATCGGAATCTGTATAAGGAGTGGAGTCGAAAGTCGTAAAAATAGGATGGCTGTCGGCGCTGTAGTTGGTCGTACCGCAAAGGTAGTTCTTGTAGTTTGCGGAAGTCAGGGCAACGGTGGTGGAACCGTATGCATACTTACCGCTGATGGAGATAGGACTGCTATCGGATCCGGCAGGCGTCGAAGCACTGGTACCATTGTAGTATCCGATAACCATTCCGGTGTAGGCGTTGGAAGATTCACCGACACGGATGGTGCAGCGCACCACGCACTTTCCGGTATAACCACCGGCACCAGCAGAGTTACCGAGGTTACCGGCCAGGCCTCCTACATACGTTCCGTCGGGAACTGCGGTGATGTTACCGTAGTTCTTGACGCCCGTGATCTTGAGACCGTTGGAAGTGAAACCGGAGATACCGCCTACGGCGCAGTTGGTACCGGATGTTACAGAAATATCTCCGTTGTTGGTACTGTTTTCAATAATACCGGAACCTCCGTGGATACCGCCGCAACGGACCTTACCGGGGCCGGTGAGGGTGATCTTACCGTTGTTGACGCAACCGGAAGTCTTATTGGTACGGGATCCTTCCTTACCAGGCCATCCGACTATTCCGCCGACTGCAGAGTTGGAGGCGTTGGAGGCGATGTAGATGGAAAGGTTACCGTTGTTGGTGCAGTCCGTGTAGCTGGACTTGTCCTGATCGGCACCGGCAAACCAGTCACCGCCGCCGATACCGCCGGCGCAGATGATGTGGCCCTTGGTGGTATAGACGTCACCCGAGGAAGACATCACGTTGACTGAAACGGCACCGTCGTTGATGCAGTTCTTTACGTTGCCGTAAGGGTTTGCGACTATACCGGCGACCTGGGTACGCTGGTGAGCTGCGGAAGAATACGAATCGATGGAAGCAAGGGAGTAGGAAACTGAACCCTTGTTGTTACATCCGTCAATCTCAAAACCAGTACCGTTACCGTAGGCAGCGATACCTGCAACAGCAGGACTTGCCGAGTTGCCGCCGGTGTTGGCGCTCGTCCCGGTAGTATTGATGATATCGCAGTAGCCGTCGGAATAGAGGGCGCTGATGCTGACACCGCCGTTGTTAACGGATGCCTTGGCCTTTCCTTCCAGATAAGCAACGATACCCGCTATTGCAACGCCACGGATCGTATTACCGGAGTTCAAGGAAACATCTCCGTTATTGGTGCAGTTGTCAATGGTTCCCTTGGAATATGCTGCTATACCTGCGGCAAGTACGGGAGCTTTGAGGTTGGCCGTAGCGTTAACCTTTATCGCACCCTCATTGGTGGTGTTTACGATGGTAGCACCATCCTCATTGTTGATTGCAATACCGGCGATGCGCATTTCAGCGTCGGACTCGATAGCATAGGTAATGGGGATATTGACGTTGACGTCGGTGATGGTACCACGGTTGGTAACGACAAGACCTGCAACAGTGGCATCGGATGATTCAATCGCACCCGTTACCTTGAGGTTCTTGATGGTACCCTCATTGCTATAGAAGAGAGTAGAAGCAACACCGGAAATGGTGTGGTCGTTACCGTTGAAGATACCGAGCATGGACTCGTCCATAGCGGTGAAGCTCTGTCCGGCGAGGTCGATATCGGCGGAGATGCTGTACTCCTCGCCAGGGTTGACCTCCACCACTCCGCTTTCCAGCCAGTCGATGAGTTCCGCAGCGGTGGACATCACCTTCGGGAACGATCCGGGAACGCGGGTGGAAACGGCAACCTCTTCGGTATAGTCGGAATCACCTTCGGGCGTGACAGTCTTCGCACGGACAATGTAAGCAGTCTCGGAAGGCAGACCTTCAATCTTATGGACGGGACGGGCTCCTGCCTGAGCGGCGGTAAGCGTTACGGCCGTAAAGTCGGCATCGGTGGCACGCTTGTACTGGATCACATATCCGGTAGCGCCTTCGATGGCATCCCACTTTACTATGATTCCGGTGGAAGTTCCCGTCACCTTATAAAGATAGGGAGACTCCAGACCTTCGGAAATGACGCCACGGCCCACCTTATAGATAAGCTTGTTGCCGTTTGCATCCTCCAGCCATGTCCAGTCGGAATACTTGGACATCTTGTAGTTTGCACGGACGCGAACATAGAGTTTGTCTCCAAGGGTCTGGCCGCTGATGGTGGCGGCATAATCGGTAACGCCGTCTTCGACCGCAACGGTCTTGGAAATTGTCGAGTTGTATACATCGGCTGCTATAAGTCTGCCGCCGGTAGTATCGGGGGACTCGACGAGCTGGACGGAGAATGAGGTCGCACCGGCCTTGATTGCGCTCTCGGCAGACCATGTGACGGTCAGTGCCGTGGCACCGTGCGAGGCAACGTTCAGTCCGAGATTGGTGACTCCGGGCTTTTTGCCGTCTATGCCGGTCGAAATTTCATCGGGCTGGCAGGCGGTAAGGAAAGCGAATACGGAGGCAAGCAGAACTGCAGTCAGAATTCTGAATGATTTCATATTCATAGGTAATAAAACATAAATTACTACATCCCTTTCGGGGACGCATCCGGCATAATTCTGTTTTATTAGCCCGGCCTTTCGGCCATGGTCTGACTTACGGTACAAATGTACAACATTTCTTTAAATAAAGGTACACGCGTGACAAAAATTTTATATATTTGTGTGCCTAAAATTAAAACACTTAATAACCAAGCGCTTTATTAAAAAAATTTAACAGGAAACTTTTTTTATAACAATCTGACATAACCTGTTTCATAGCCCACAAGGTCCTGACTTACAAGCGATTCATTTAAACACTATTGGACCAGATTATGAAAATTAGGATTCTCAGATGTGCCGCGGCCACTCTCCTGCTCCTGCTGGGGGGAAGGTTGTCTGCACAGACCATTACCGTGACCGGTAAGGTACTGGAAGCCGGAACCAACGAACCCCTCCCCGGTGTTACCGTGATGGTGAAGGGTACGAGCACCGGCGACCTCACCAAAGCGGACGGTACCTACTCCATAAAGGCATCAGCGAATGCCACTCTCCAATGCACCATGCTCGGCTACAAGACCGTAGAAGAGCCTGTTGCAGGCCGTGCCAAAATCGACTTCATACTTCAGGAAGACACTCAGCTCCTGGAAGAGTCGGTTGTCGTAGGTTACGGTACACTCAAGAAGAAACAGCTGGTCGGCTCCGTCGAGAGCATCTCCGGAGAAGTAATTGCCGACCGCCCGAACAACAACATTGCAAAGTCACTGCAGGGTCAGATCCCCGGACTGAACATCATTCAGAACGACGGTAAGGCGAGCCACGGAGGAAGCGTTTACGTACGCGGAAACTCCACCTCGTACTACACCCGTGCCAGCGCCACCAGCGCAGACGGTGCAAAGAAGAGCATCGGTAACGGCGGCGGCGCCCTAGTCCTGGTTGACGGCGTGGAAGGGTCCCTCTCACAGGTGAACCCCGCAGACGTAGAGTCGATCTCCGTCCTTAAGGATGCATCCTCCTCCGCCATTTACGGAGCAAAGGCTGCATACGGCGTTATCCTGGTTACCACCAAGGAAGCCAAGGACGAAAAGGTGACCGTCAGCTACAGCGGCTCCTACGCCATCAACTCCCGCCTCGTGAAATGGGAAGACCACATCGTCAGCGACGGTCTTCAGTGGTTGGAAGCCTTCTACGAGTTCTTCGGCGGCACCGCCCAGGTTCCCGGAGCTTCCGGAAAATCCCCTTCGGGTATCAACACCCAGAAGATAGGCATGAGCGGCACCACATACCTTGAGTCTTACCGCGCTATTGCAGCCGCCCGCGAAGCGGGTATCGCCTACAACGAGTACGGCGTGCTGGAAGGCGACCCCACTGGTTACACCGTCGGTACCAACGGATACCTCTACTACGGTAACACCAACTGGCTCAAGTACTTCTACAAAGACAGCTACACCGCCCAGACCCACGACATCAGCGTCCGCGGATCCAGCAAGAAGATCAACTACACCCTCACAGGGCGTTTCTTCGGCCAGGACGGTATCTATAAGATGGGTGACGAGAGCTACAAGACCTTCAACATCCGCGGTAAGGGCCGCATCAAGGTCAACAAGTGGCTGACGGTGGACAACAACACTTCGCTGTACCGCAGCATCCAGGCACAGCCTATGTTCACCACCGGTTCCATGATCGGACACCAGATCGACCAGCACGGACAGCCCGTCCTCGTTCCCTACAACTACGACGGCACCTACGCCCTCGCGGCCAACAAGACCCCTTACACCTCCTTCAAGGAAGGCAACACCGGCCAGGATGACTCCAACCTCATAGTCTCCTCCATCTCGGCCCTGAACATCAACCTCATCAAGGACGTGCTCAAGGTTCGCGGAGAGTTCAGCTTCAAGGGCACCCGCCGCTGGAGGGAGCGTTACCGCGCACCCCTCACCTTCTACAGCGCACCTGGTAATCCCACGTACTACGTGACTCAGGAGAAGTCCTACAAGAGCCGCTGGACCTACGATACCGACTATATCCAGGCCAACGTCCTCGCTACCTGGACCCCGAAACTCGGTGACAACCACGAACTCAACGTTGTAGGCGGTTGGAACCTCGAGAACTACCAGTGGAACCGCTTCTACCTGCAGCGCCTGGGAATGCTCTTCCCGGACAAATACAAGTCCTTCGAGATGTTCGACGGAACTGAGAACAAGTTCGAGCAGAACGACCTCAGCTACGGCACCGTCGGTTTCTTCGGTCGTGCCAACTACACCTTCCTGAAGCGCTACATCCTTGAGGTATCCGCCCGTTATGACGGATCTTCCAAGTTCCCCGCAGGAGACCTCTGGGGATTCTTCCCTTCGATGTCCGCAGGCTGGCGCGTTTCCGAGGAACCCTTCATGGAATGGTCCCGCACCTGGCTGGACAACCTCAAGTTCCGTATGAACTACGGTTCCATCGGTAACGGTACCGTCGATCCCTACACCTTCCTCAACACCATGAGCATCAGCAAGACCAGCATAGTGCTCGACGGCGAGAAGATGGGATACTACACCACCCAGCCCGGAACCATCCCCGAGACCCTGACCTGGGAAACCATCACCACCTACGACCTCGGTCTCGACGCAGACTTCCTGCACAGCAGACTCTCCTTCTCGGGAGATATCTACCGCAGGGTCACCACCGACCTTATCACCAGCGGTCCTGAAATTCCCGCTATCTTCGGAGCAGGCTCCCCCATAGGCAACTATGCAGCCCTCAAGACCGAAGGTTGGGAACTCACCCTCTCCTGGAGGGACAGCTTCAAGGTTCTTGGGAAGGACCTCACCTATAGCATCAAGGGCAGCCTCTGGGATTCCCGCACCTTTGTGACCAAATACAACAACGTTACCAACAACGTCTTCAACTACTACGAAGGAAAGGAACTTGGTGAAATCTGGGGCTTCCGCACCGCAGGTATCTTCCGCGACAACGAGGAAGCAAACAACTGGGCAATCGATACCTTCCACAAGAACGGTGACAACTTCCGCGCATACGCAGGAGACCTTAAGTTCGTGGACCTCAACGGTGACGGCATCATCAATTACGGCAGCTCCACAGTGGAAGACCCCGGTGACCTGGCTGTAATCGGTAACAACGCTCCCCGTTATCAGTTCGGTGTAAACCTGGACTTCAAGTGGAACGGATTCGGACTCAGCATGTTCTTCCAGGGCGTCGGCAAGCGCGACTGGTATCCTACCGTCGAGACCGGCTTCTTCTGGGGAATGTACAACCGTCCTTACAGCCCGTACCTGATGAAGACCCAGACCGGTGACAACGTGGTCGACATGGATTACAGCAGCGAGAACTGGGTAGTGAAGAACTACGACAAGAACCCGTACTGGACCCGCCGCGTGGGCTACTGCGCCAACCGTAACGTCGGTCCTCTCACCTTCGAGAACGACCACTACCTGCAGAACATCGCATACGTTCGCCTCAAGAACCTCACCGTCGACTACACCCTTCCTTCGAAGTGGACCAAGAAGATCGACATTAGTTCGGCAAGGGTTTACGTTGCAATGGAGAACGTCTGGACATGGTCTCCTCTGTTCCGCCACACCGACATGTTCGATCCCGAAACGGCAATCGGCCTCGGTGACTCCGACTTCGACAGCCAGAGCGCAAGCTCCTACGGTCTTTCCGGCGTAGGTCAGGGCTATGGCTACCCGATGGTACGCACCCTCACCCTTGGTGTAAACCTTACATTCTAAAGGAGGACGAAATATGAAACATCTTTATAAAACTATAATTTCGCTTTCCGTTCTTGCGTTTGCAGCTTCGTCCTGCAGCCTCGAAGACTTCCTCTACAGGGAGCCTATCAACGAGTTCGACTCCTCGGTCTACTTCAGCAGCGAGAAAGAACTGGAAATGTATGCCAACGGCATGGTCAACAGCTGGCTCCCCGACTATTCGGAACCTGCTGGAGGTGATGCCTACAACGACCTCATCGCCACCAAGACCTGCACGGACTTCTTCCGCGCCGACGTGGAATGGGACAGCATCCGTCAGGGCACATGGGCGGCCTCCAACTGGAGTTTCCTCCGCCGTGTGAACTACATGCTCAACAACATGGGCAAGGCTAAGGGAAATGTTCCCGACGAGATCTACGACCACTACGAGGGAGTAGCCCGTTTCTGGAGAGCCTATGTTTATGCTTCCCGTATCAAGACTTTCTCGGACGTTCCCTGGGTTGAGACCGTCCTGGAAAAAGAGGACACTGCAATCCTTTACGGTCCTCGCCAGAGCCGCGAATTCGTCTTCCAGAAAATCACCGAAGACCTCGAGTTCGCATGCAGCCACTGCCTCAACAACGAGAACAATACTTCCTTCAAGAATGACGGACGTACCATCATCTGCAGGGATATCGTAGAATCGGTAGCATCTCGCATCTACCTTTACGAAGGAACCTTCCGTAAGAACTACCCGAACAACCCCGCCACGAACACTCCTTGGAAGACCACCGATAACGGACTTGCCATCGACAGCCCCAACGATATTATCCGCAAGGCTCAGGTGCATGCAAAGCACGTGATCGACAACGGAGGTTATACCCTGGTGGACGACTACGCCTCGCTCTTCGTCAGCGACAAGCTGATTCCTCAGGAGGTTATCTGGGGCAAGACCTATCTTGCCGAAGCCAACGGACGTCACGATCTGACCAAGTACTTCCACTCATCCACCATGGGACAGCAGTATTCAGGTACCAAGGACCTCGTCCGCATGTTCCTGAAGACCGACGGAACTCCCATCGACAACGCCGGAGCACAGGTATCCATAACCCAGGAATACAAGAACAGGGACAAGCGCCTCACCGCTACCGTTCTCTTCCCCGGACGCACCATCACCGGAATGGACGGACAGCCCAAGTTCGAGGACGTGGACTTCACCTACTGCAAGACCGGTTATCAGATTGTCAAGTGGAGCGTTCCCGACGAGTCCCATTTCTCGAGCTCGATTGACGAGAACAGCCTCCCCTGCCTGCGTTATCCTGAAGTTCTGCTGAACTATGCTGAAGCCTGCGAGGAACTCGGCGAAATGACCGAGGATATATGGAACCAGACCGTAGGTGCCCTGCGCACCCGCGCCGGGGTTACCAATATCTATCCCCTCAGCGCCGCATACGTCGCGGATCCCTGGCTGGCCAGCTATTACAGCACTGGCCTGCTGCACCCGGCAGTCCTGAGCCCCGTCGCCCTGGAAATCCGCCGCGAACGCGTGACCGAACTCACCTTCGAGGCCGGACTCCGCCAGAACGACGTTTACCGTTACGCACAGGGTGACCTGATCGCCCGCCGTTACAACAACAAGGGTTGGGCAGGAATCTATGTGACGACCGAAGAGTACAACAACAAGCTGAAATTCAACAGCGAGGAGTATTCGTTCGAATCCGCAGCCGGCGGAGCCGTCAATACCACCACCTGCTACCCGATCAAACCCGAGGCAGCGGTCGTGAACACCGACTGGTTCCTCACCGAAGGCAACCACGGATACCTCGTGTACACTTATGCGCTCAAGTGGCAAGACAAGATGTACTGCCGTCCTATCCCTATGGCAGCATACACCATTAACCCGGCCCTCGGCCAGAATTACGGTTGGAACTGATGAAATTCAACAAATCCTTTTACAGCTTCTTTTTCTCGGCGTTGATTCTTTTGGGAGTCAACGCCTGCGGAAAGGATGACAACAAAGGCTCTTCGTCCAAGAAAGACGGAGGTTACGATCCGGTTATCAGCGAACTTACTGAATCCAACATCAACGGATCGCCCCTTGCCAACAACGTTACCGTCGCCGGTGTGTTCACCGACGCCAAAACGGGTGAGCCTATTCCCGGGGTCTGCGTGACTGACGGTTACAAATGGTGTAAGACCGACGCTAACGGTGTTTACCAGATGGCCTTCAACCAGATGTCGCACAAGGTGTATTACACCACTCCGGCCGCTTACAAGATCAACCTGAACTCCGATCATGTTCCTGCGTTCTATGCTCCTTCCGAACGATTCAATGAGAGCAAGGCGCTTGAATACGGAAAGAAGTACAGGATCGATTTCAAACTGGAAGCGCTCGAAGCCCCCGAAACGAACTGGACCCTGATTGCGATCGGCGACCCCCAGTGCAAGAATGCCAGCGAAACGGCGAGGTATGTCACGGAAACCATTCCCGACATCAAGAAGACCTCTGCCGGACTGCCGAGCGTCTATGCCGTTACCCTTGGCGACATAGTGTTCGACAGCAATACCTGGTACAGCCTGTACAACGCCATGAAGGACGTAGAGGTGGACGGAAGGTATATTCCCTTCTTCCAATGCATGGGTAACCACGACCACAACGCGATCAACGTCGTGCCCGGTGCCGACAGGCTGGTCAACCAGCACAACGCACAGGACAGGTTCGTCCAGGCGTTCGGCCCGCCCGATTATTCGTTCGACCGCGGCAATGCGCACATTGTTGTAATGGACGACGTATGGGTTGTTTCCAGGACTGCCAACAGCAGCCCCAACGGCTTCACCTGCGACTACTACACCGGCTTCACCGATGAGCAGTGGACATGGTTCCGGGATGATATAGCCAATGTGGAGAACCCGGAGAACAAACTCCTGTTCTTCTGCGTACACATCCCGTTCCGTTCCGGCGGAAACAACTCCAGCGGAACCGACGTCAACAACAACAAGCACTACGCCGACTTCCTCAAGCAGATGCAGAAGTTCCACGAGGCGCACATCCTCATCGGACACACCCACTACCAGCAGAACTATATGCACACCTCATACGCGACCAAGAGCGGCCGCCCCATCGAGGAACACATTCACTGCGCGGCATGCGGTGCATGGTGGGCCAACAGCTCCTCGGTCACCGGAGCTCCAAACGGATACAACGTGTACAACGTTACCGGTAATACCGTGCAGAACTGGCGTTTCAAAGGAACGAACCGCGACAAGGATTACCAGCTTCGCGTGTTCAACGGCGACACCCAGTTCGGCCAGGGAAAGTCCTATCCGCTGTACTGGTACAACGGCGAATCCTCTGTAGGAAGCTTCAAGGTTTACGGATACTCCAAGGTCAAGAACTCCTTCGTCGCCGAAATATTCAACGACGACGATTCGGGCAGTTGGAAAGTGGAGTTCTGGCAGAACGGCAGCAAGGTTGGCGATTTCACAAAGATCCCTTCCTCCGCAAACCCCAAGGTTAACAACATACCGATGGTCTCCCACTGGTTCAACGAAATCAAAAAGACCACCGATACCTACACTAACCGCACTGCCAGCCACTACTGGTATTACAAGCCGGCTTCCGGCAATCCCGCCGCTGAAACAGGGTGGGAGGTTCGCGCAAAGCACGTCATCCCTTCCAGCGGCGAGATCAACACCTTCGTCTGCAGCAAGTTCAGCACCGGTTCCGGAGAATTACGCACCGGTACCGGAGAGTATTGATCCCCTGCCGCTCCGGCGGTAAAACATGAAAACAGGCGACACCTTCGCGGGTGCCGCCTGTATTTTTTAAGCCTGTACCTTTAAATTAGAAGAGTACGGCCACGCCGAAGTGGATTCCGCTGGTATTGACCGCGGGATCGGCATCCTCAACACGGTTGAGCAGGCCCTTGTTGTAGCCGCAACTCACGCGGATGATGTCCATCACGTCGAGCGCAAGGCCACCGCCGACAGCAAGGTCGAGCCTCTTTGCCTCAATTCCAAGGTCATTGTCGTAAAGATTTACCGATACGCCACCGGTTTCTGCTTTGTTGGAGAGACCGAAGATAATGGTGGGGCCGAGGAAAGGAACGAGCTTGAAGCCTTCGGCAACCTCGAAGGAATAACTCAGGTTGATGGGAATGCCGAGGTTGAGCTCATTGTACTTCCATCCGCTTTCCTTGCCGCTGAGGATGGAAAGGGCGATACCGGGAGTAACCTGGAGGCCGTCTGCGATTTCCAGCACGGTATAGTTGCCGTTCACGTAAAGACCGCCGACAGAATAATCATTGCCGGAATATGTCTTGGACATATATCCGATCCCGGCGCTGATCTGTGCCGTTGCGCTGATGGCTGCTGCAGCCATGAGCACGAGGGAAAGAATAATTTTTTTCATAACAAACACGAAGATAGTAAATAAATTGTTAAATTTGAAAAACCTGAATTCAAAACCTTCTTTATATATGTCAAACGAAACACACATCTGGAAGTACGCCTCCGTTGGAGGGGCCGTACGGGTTAAGCTCGAATCGGGCGCGGATCTAGTGAACCTTGCAGAGCTCGACCGCAAGAAATGGACGGTGCTGAGCTGCCCTGTACAGGGGCTTGAATTCGATGCCCGCACTCTCTCCATCCTGGACAACAACGGCGACGGCCGCATCCTGGTAGACGAGGTTATCGCCGCATCAAAATGGCTGGGCGACGTTCTCAAAAACCCCGACGATCTTCTGAAAAGCAGTTCCGAAATGCCCCTGGACGCTTTTAACACCAAGAGCGAAGAGGGCGCCCGCCTGCAGAAATCCGCAAAACAGATACTCGCGAACCTCGGACTGGACAAGAAGGTCATAAGCCTCGAGGATACCGCCGACAATACTAAGATCTTTGCCGAGACCAAGTTCAACGGCGACGGCATTATCACCGAAGCATCCGCCGACAAAGAGGATCTCAAGGGCCTCATTAAGACCGCAGCCGAAGTAACCGGAGGCAGCACCGACCGCAGCGGTGCCCAGGGTGTGAACGCCGACCAGATCGAGGCATTCTACGCAGCATGCGCCGATTTCGCCGCATGGAAGGATGCCGCCGGCAAGGAAACCTTCCCTTACGGGGACAACACCGCCGCAGCGCTCGATGCCGTGAACGCCGTCAAGGCCAAGGTGGCCGACTTCTTCCTCCGCTGCAAGCTCATTCGCTTCGATGAAGCCGTAGCCGGAACTCTCGATGTCAACGTAGAGAAAGTGGGTACCATCGCAGGTGGCGACCTTGGAGAAAGCCTCGGCGAGATTGCCGGCTATCCCCTCGCCCGCCCCAATGCTGAAGGCAAGCTTGAGCTGGATGCCATCAACCCTGCATGGCAGGGAGCGTTTGCAACTCTCAAGGCCCTCATTCCGGAAATCAAGAAGAGCCTGACCGAAGAAAGCTGGGCCGCGATTGTTGCCAAGTTCGCCCCCTACTCCGCATGGATTGAGGCAAAGAAGGGCGCAGAAGTGGAAGCTCTCGGACTCGATGCGGTGAAGGCCATCCTCAAGGAAGACAAGAAGGCCGCCCTGCTCGACCTCGTTGAGAAAGACAAGGCCCTGGAACAGGAAGCCCTCTCGATCGAGGCTGTCGACAAGCTCCTGCACCTCTACAGGGACTTCTACGCATTTTTGCGTAACTATGTGGTATTCAGCGACTTCTATGCATACAAGGAAGGAAAGCTGGCGATGTTCCAGGCAGGACGCCTGTTTATCGACCAGCGCAGCACCGACCTTTGCGTAAAGATTATCGACGCCGGCAAGCAGGGCGACATCTCCAGTCTCAGCGGAATGTACATCCTCTATTGCAACTGCGTCAACAAGGTTACCGGCAAGTCCTTCCCTATCGCGGCGGTTCTCACCGACGGCGACGTGGACGGCCTGCGTGCCGGAAAGAACGCCATCTTCTACGACCGTGACGGCGTAGAATACGATGCTACAGTCACCAGCATCGTGGACAATCCCATCAGCCTGCGTCAGGCCTTCTGGGCACCTTACAAGAAGGTCGGCAAGTGGATTTCGGACAAGATAGACAAGAGCGCCGCCGAGAAGAACGACAAGTCGATGGCAGGGCTCACTGCCAGCGCCGATGCCGCCACCTCCGGCAGCAACCCCGCAGCCGCAGTGCAGAGCAGTTTCGACATTGCCAAGTTCGCCGGAATATTCGCCGCCTTGGGCATGGCTCTCGGTATGATAGGTCAGTTCGTGGTCGCCCTGGTTAAGGGAGCCGCGGCAATCCCCATCTGGAAACTCGCCCTCGTCATCATCGCCATCATGCTGGTTATCTCGCTGCCCAGCGTGTTCATCACCTGGCGCAAGCTCCGCAAGCGCGACCTCGGTCCAGTGCTCAACGCCAACGGATGGGCGGTCAACGCCTCCGCCTACGTCAAGCCGGCATTCGGCAAGGCCCTCACCAGCCTGGTGAAGTATCCCAAGCTCAAGGCCGTCGATCCCGAGGAAGCCAAAAAGGTGCGCCGCCGCAAATGCATTATCTGGACGATAGTTATCCTCCTGATTGCAGGAGGAGCCTGGTTTGGATACAATAAGTGGCAGGCTTGCAAGGCTGCAAAAGCCGAAGCCGCAGCGGCTGAATCAGTCGCGGGCGAAGAACTTCCAGTGGAAGAGAATCAGCCAGAAAGCCCCGACGGTAACGCAGCTGTCGGCGAAGTTGAAAACGGGGCTGAAGAATAGAACGTCACCGGCGGAGTTGTGGATAAGCGGAAAATAAAGCATATCCACAACTTTGCCGAACATAAAGGGAGCGTAATCCCAGATTAACCCGTAAAAAAGGCAGTCAATAATATTTCCGAGCGCTCCTGCAGTAATCAGAGTCAGTCCCACCAGAACACCGGTCGGGGCTGATTTCTTTTTATCGAGCGAGCGGATCCACCATACCAGGGCTCCGAAAAGGCAGATACGGAAAAGCGAAAGCAGGAATTTGCCCACGGTGCCTCCGAACTTCATGCCGAAGGCCATACCCGAGTTTTCGATGAAGTGAAGCCGGAACCAGTTGCCGATTACGGGAATCTCATCCCCTATCGACATATTGGTCTTGACCAGGTATTTGCTGACCTGGTCCGCGAGCACGAGTATAATTCCCAGAATTAGGAGACGTGTCCCGCGAGAGAGCTTCATAGGTTAGTTTTTACCTTGCCTGGCGAGCATCTCCTTGGCTTCCACGGTGAGCGTGGCATGAGGCACCAGACGGAGCCTCTCCTTGGGTATGAGCTTGCCTGTTACGCGGCATATGCCGTAAGTTTTGTTCTCGATGCGCACCAGGGCGGCCTCAAGGTTCTTGATGAACTTGTACTGGCGCTGGGCGAGCTGGCTCGCCTCTTCCTTGGTAAGCTGGTTGGCACCGTCGTCCTCGACCGTCTTGAACGAGGGAGAGGTGTCCTCGATATCGTTCGTGCCTCCGTGCATTACGACGGCGCGGAGAGTGTTGTACTCGGCCCTGGCCTTCTCCAACATACCTTCGATGATCACCCGGAATTCCTCCAGTTCCTCATCGGAATAGCGTGTTTTGGTTTCTTCTGCCATAAGTCAAACTATTTACGGGTTACTTTTATCTTGATGGTGGCATCGTTCCACTCAACCTCGGTACCTTCCCCTTCCGGGGCGAGGGCTATCGAGAGGGAGAGCGTCTGCGACGCTATGAAATCCTTGTAAAGTGCCAGCGACGCTTCAATGGCCTCGGCATCGGCCCCGCCGGCGATGATAGTTACATCCACACGGTCGGTAACGTCGAAGCCGCTGTCCTTGCGTATGTTCTGTATGCGGTTTATAAGTTCGCGAGCTATGCCTTCGCTGATAAGCTCGGGCGTAAGCTGCACGTCAAGTGCAATGGTAAGGGCGCCTTCGGTAGCGACGAGCCATCCGGGCATATCCTCGGAGATGATCTCGTAATCCTCGGGTTCGAGCTGGACCGGACCGGAAGCCAGGGGCAGGGTATAAGTACCTGCAGCCTGTATTGCAGATACGGTTGCCTGATCCATGGCCGCAAAGGCGGCGGCAATCTCCTTCATCTGCGGACCGAACTTCTTTCCGAGCACGCGGAAATTGGGTTTGATGCGCTTGGTGATGATGCCGCTGGTGTCGGCAAGGAATTCCGCCTCCTTGACGTTGACCTCGGGGAGGAAGATACCCTTGACCTGCTCCAGCTGACGGCGTACGGTGTCCGAAAGCACCGGAATAACCATCTTGTACAGGGGCTGGCGGACCTTGATATTTACCTTGCGGCGGAGGGCAAGCACCAGCGAGGTAGCCTTCTGGGCAAGTTCCATGCGCTGTTCGAGGTCGGTGTCGATGAGCGAAGCGTCACTCTCGGGCATGGCCTCGAAGTGTACGCATTCCGCACCAGGGACAAGGTCCAGCCAGAGTTCGTCGGCATAGAAGGGCGCTATGGGCGCCGCCAGCAATGCCACCGTCTTCAGGGCTCCGTACAAAGTACGGTAAGCGGCCTCCTTGTCAGGAGTGAGTCCCCCACCCCAGAAGCGCTTGCGATTCAGGCGCACATACCAGTTGGAAAGATTATCGCAGACGAAAGTCTGGATAAGCCTACCGGCAAGGGTTATATCGTAGTCTTCGTAGGCGGCGCGGACATCGCGTATGAGGCTGTTCTGCAGTGAGATAATCCAGCGGTCGAGTTCCGTGAGCTGCAACTGTCCGGGATTGTTTTCCGGATGGAAGCCATCAACGTTGGCGTACAACGCGAAGAAGGAGTAGGTGTTGTAGAGGGTGCCGAAGAACTTGCGGCGAATCTCATCCACTCCGGCTTCGTCGAAGCGCAGGTTGTCCCAAGGCTGGGCGTTCGTGAGCATGTACCAGCGGAGGGCGTCGGCGCCGTATTTGTCCAGTTCCTCGAAGGGATTGACGGCGTTGCCCAGACGCTTGCTCATCTTGTTGCCGTCCTTGTCCAGCACCAGGCCGTTGGAGATGACCCGCTTGAAGGCGGGGGTGCCGCTGACCATGGTATGGATGGCATGCAGGGTATAGAACCATCCGCGCGTCTGGTCTACTCCCTCCGCAATGAAGTCGGCGGTGGCGCCAAAGTCGGGATTGTCGATACCGCGGAGACCTGTCTGTGCGTAAGGCATGGCCCCGGAGTCGAACCAAACGTCGATGAGGTCGCTCTCGCGCTTCATCGGGCGTCCGGAAGGACTCACGAGTATTATATTGTCGACATAAGGCCTGTGCAGGTCTATGAGGTCGTAATTGGCCTTGCTCATGTCGGAAGGATCGAAACCCTTGTCCTTAAGCGGATTGGACGCCATGAAACCGGCGGCCACGGCCTTGTCGATCTGCTCGTAAAACTCCTTTACGCTGCCTATGCATATCTCTTCCTTTCCGTCGTCGGTACGCCAGATAGGCAGAGGAGTGCCCCAGAAGCGGCTGCGGGAGAGGTTCCAGTCCTGAATGTTCTCCAGCCACTGACCGAAACGTCCGGTACCGGTGGATTCCGGCTTCCAGCTGATCTGGCCATTGAGCGCGACCATCTCGTCCTTGACGGCTGAGGTGCGGATGAACCAGGCGTCCAGGGGATAATAGAGGACGGGCTTGTCCGTACGCCAGCTGTGAGGATACGAGTGGGTATGCTTCTGTATGCGGAATGCAAGGCCCTGAGCCTTGAGCATCATGCAGATGTCGATATCGAGGGTGGGAGCGTCCTTGGGGAGACTGTCGTCGAAGGCATTCTTTACGTAGCGTCCGGCGAACTCCGCGTACGAAGGGGCGACGTTGGCGCGGACGTACTCCGCGTCGAGATCTTCCAGACGGTAGAAGCGGCCCTCGCGATCAACCTGGGCCTGACGGACCCCGGCCTTGTCCAGCACCATGAGGGGCCCCACTCCGGCAGCAGCGGCGACCCGCTTGTCGTCCGCACCGAAGGTAGGAGCGATATGCACTATGCCCGTTCCTTCCTCGGTACTTACGTAATCGCCGGGAATCACCCGGAAATTATCTCCCTCGAGTGGCTTGAACCATGGAATGAGCTGCTCGTAACGTATGCCTGTGAGGGCCGAACCCTTGATTCTGCCGGGCAGTACCTCGTAAGGTACCTTGTCGCCGAACCACTGGCCCACGAGAGCCTCGGCGAGTATGTAAACGGCGGACTCGCCGGTATAGGGATTGGCAGACTTGACGCGCACGTAGTCGATGTCCGGTCCTACGCAGAGTGCCGTATTGGACGGAAGCGTCCAGGGAGTCGTGGTCCATGCCAGGAACCAGGGGGTTCCATCGGCGAAGAGAGACTCGGACGCAGCGTCGCGTATGATACGGAACTGCGCGGTGCAGGTGGTATCGGTGACGTCCTTGTAGCAGCCGGGCTGGTTGAGTTCGTGGGAACTGAGTCCGGTACCGTCGGACGGGCTGTAAGGCTGGATGGAATAGCCCTTGTACAGTAGGCCCTTGTCGTATATCTTACGGAGAAGCCACCAGAGGGTTTCGATGTAACGGTTGTCGTAGGTGATGTACGGATCGTTCATGTCAACCCAGTACCCGACGCGCTCCGTCATGTTCACCCATTCAGCGGTGTACTTCATGACCTCGGAGCGACAGGTGCGGTTGTATTCCTCAACGCTGATCTTATTGCCTATGTCTTCCTTGTGGATGCCAAGTTTCTTCTCCACACCTATCTCCACAGGGAGTCCGTGGGTATCCCAACCGGCGCGCCTGCGTACCCTGTATCCCGTCTGGCTCTTGTAGCGGCAAATGGCATCCTTGATGGAACGGGCCATTACATGATGGATGCCGGGCATGCCGTTGGCGGAAGGGGGACCTTCGAAGAATACGAAATCGGGCCTGCCTTCGGAGAGTTCCAGGCTCTTTTCGAACGCCTTATGCTCCTTCCAGCGCTCCAGCACACGGTTGCCGGTCGCCACCAGATCCAGGCCCTTATATTCTTTGAAAGTCATAATATTTCAGTAAATTTGTATCGGTTTATCAATCTACAAATATAATCAATTCTGCAATTTAAAGCAATATCCACACTATATGGGCACGATCGACATTATTCTTCTGCTCTGCTTTATTCCAGCCATCGTCAAAGGCCTCACCAAAGGGCTTATAGAACAGGTTGTTTCGCTTGTCTCGCTGCTTGTCGGAGTATGGTTGGCCTTCCGTTTTTCGCAGCCTCTGACAGAGATGGTAGAAGGATGGAAGATATGGGGCCTGATGGCGACGGACGGAGAGACATTTACCGTGGACGGAAAGATTGTGGGGATAGTCTGCTTTGCAGTAATCGTGATCGTGGCGATCTTCGTACTGGCGCTTATAGGAAAACTGATAACCAAGGCGCTCAGCCTGGCATCGCTCGGATGGCTCAACCGCCTGCTTGGACTTGGGTTCGCGCTGTTCAAAACGGCGCTGGTCGTGGGACTCATTCTTTACGTGTTCGACCCCCTCAATTCCAAATGGGGCATGATAGGAGACGAAGCGCTGAAGAATTCGGTGCTGTACGAGCCGCTGAAAGCCTTTGCACTGAAGGTTTTCCCCTTCCTTAAAGAGCTGATTCTCAATGCCTAGGATAATCCTGATAGAAACCTCGACCGCACTTTGCTCCACCGCGGTATGCGATGCTTCCGGCATCGTATGTTCGAGACGCAGCGACGAGCCCAGAGCCCATGCCTCAAAGACCGCAGTCTTCGTTCAGGAAATGCTTGCCGAATGCGGATGGAAAGTGTCCGACTGCGACGCCGTATGCGTCAGCAAGGGGCCGGGATCCTATACCGGCCTGAGGGTGGGAGTTTCCACTGCCAAGGGACTTTGCTTCGGGGCGGACATTCCCCTGCTTGCTGTCAGCACTCCGGAAATTCTTGTACGGCAGGCTATCGAAGGAGGAAATCTTCCCGAAGGGTGCACCGCCATAATGCCGGTGATAGATGCCAGAAGGATGGAGGTTTATACCGCCCTTTTCGGGCCGGACGGAAACCAGCACGGAGAAATAGCCCCAGTGATAATAGAAGAAGGCAGCTTTGCCTCGGCTTTCGACGAAGGGCCCGTGCTGATAATAGGCGACGCGGCCGACAAATGCCGCATCCTTCCAGCCGCAGCATTTTTGCAGACCTGCCCGGATGCCACCGCAATGCGCGTCCCTGCCCTGAAGCGTTTCGCCGCTGGGGCGTTCGAGGATCCAGCCTACTTCGAACCACTCTACATCAAGCAGTTCGTCGCAACCGTAAGCAGGAAAAAGCTATTTTAAAGCAGGATAGCTACTTGTAGTGAATTACATACTGGACGGACTCATGCTTCACCGTCGTGATGCGTCCCTTGCTGTCTTTAACGAAGGAATACTCGCTTCCCCCTGCGCTCTTGATAAGATGTGCGGAGTGCTTTCCAAATAGTCCGACTGCATAGAAATACAGCGGTGAGGGATACCACTCATTGAGCGCATTCACGGTAACGTCTATCGTGTCGGCGAAAGGATTCTCCTCCGAAGAATAAGTCATCTCGGAATCTCCGGCCTTAATCATGTCCCCGTTTGACCAGCTTATATCCATGCCGGAATAAGCGTCGTGACCCTGGATCTTCGTGAGGTAACCGTTGTCGTACACATAATGGCTCGTGTTATCACCTCCCTGCGAGAACTGCGTAATCTTTCCTTCGGAGTCAACGGTAAAGGAGTCGTTTTCCGTATTACTGAGTGCCCAGCTACCGTCTTTCGGATAGTACGAGTTGCGTTCGGTGGTGGCATTATTACCCTGGTATGTAATTACCATGACTTCCTTGCCATGAGGTTCCTGCTTGCCGCCCTTTTCACCGATAATATAGTGAGTTTCGGTGATACCGGCGATGCGCGAAGAAGCGTCGTAAGAGAAATTGATCACGTAGTTATGATGCACGACGTCTCCCCCGGCCAATTCCTGTTTTTCGATGTAATCGATAACTCCGGAAGCGGTTCCCTCGTCTTCGTTATCCTTGTTGCATGCGACAAACGCCGTTGCTACGGCAATAACGACAAAAAAGATCTTTTTCATTGTTCAGAGTTGATAGTTTAACTAATTGCAAATTAAACAAAAAGACGTCAATAATGCAAATCTGCATCCGGGGTGCCCGAATAACGAAAAGGACCGTCCGTGATGGACGGCCCTTCATTTTAAACTTCCGCTGAAACGGAATAAAGGAGATTACTCGCCTAACTGAACGTTGGAAGTGTCAATCGTACCACCGGCTGTAGTCGAATCGCCCAAAAGTATGGTAGCGAAGTTCTCGGTGGTAAGTTCAGTTCCCTTCAAAGAACCCTTGACTTTAAAAGGTTCCTCGGAAGTTCCGTATACAATGGATTTCCCCGAAGCGATGGTCTTGGCATGACCAAGAACCATACCGGCGATAACCGCGGACGGAGCTGTAATCGTACAATTGACGGAGCAGCCCTTGTACGACTGGTTGGTGTTGCCTCCCTGGCCGAAAAGTCCACCGAGGGCAAATGCCACGTCACATTCCACCGTGATATTACCATTGTTTTGGGAACCCGAAACCGGATGGTAAATCTGTGTAGGATAGCCAATAAGGCCGCCAACGGCACCGGATGCCGCGATATTCTTAACGAGGATTTCTCCATCATTGATGCAGTTCTCAAGAGTTGCTGCACCGCCCTGAATACCGCCTAAACGGCAAGGACCGACTCCTTCCTTGATCAATTTTCCATAGTTATGGCAATTGACCAGTTTTTTCATTGTAGTCTCGTCTGCAGTGTAGTTGGTACCTTTTGCTTCAACGACAGCCTGGCCGGCTATGCCTGCAAGATAATTGTTGCTTGCATTGTCAACAACAATCCTGCACTCACCATAGTTGTCGCAATTCTCCACGAGTGCTCCGTCAACGGTCTTAACATCACCGTTACGGCCGCCGATAACACCGCCGACCCAAACCTGCTTCTGTGCAGCCTTAGTCGCGTCACCGAAGTCTCCGGTAACAGACCCACGGTTCACGCAGGCGCTTATTACAGCATCTTCAGGAGTTCCGACCACACCACCGATATAATGGCGTGCAGCAATGGCAGGAACATTCGTGCTGGTAGCCTTAATGGCTCCTTCGTTGGAACATTCAGATGCGGTTGCTCCCACGATTACTCCAACAACGCCTCCCACTGCCACGAAGGGTTTACGATTGAACCCGTCAGGTAAAACGTTTGCGGTACCACCGTGAGAAAGGGTTACGTCACCAAGGTTTTTGTTACCGGTAAAGGTTCCGCCATTCTGATAGGCAACTATACCAGCTACTACAGGACTGCCAAGTACATCAGTTCCGGTCATGGTTACGGATGCCTTGTTGGTAACGTTGGTAACCGAACCGGTGGAAATATTGGCAAGAACTGCCAAAGGATGTCCGGTCGTGCTTTCAGCTTCGGAAATACTAAGCGCAACTGCGCCCTCTATAGTAAGATCCTTAACAGCTCCGGAAAGCTTAAGGAACAGAGGCGCGGAAGAGGAGAGGTTCTTAATGCTGTAGCCTTTGCCGTCGAAGGTACCCTTGAATTCGGCAACGGGAGTGATGGTCTTGCCGGCAAGGTCGATGTCGGCGCCAAGTTCAACCACGTCTTCTGCAGTGCAGTTGGCGGCTTCCTCATTGAACCACTTTACGAGTTCGTCGGCAGTCTTGATGCCGGACTCTTCGGGTTCGGGAGCGAGAGTAGTGACGCTGGCTACGTTGGACCAGGGCGACTGGACCTTATCGGCAACGGCACATACGCGAACGCGATAAGCGGTTTCGGCGGTGAGGTTGCTGATGGTGTAGCTCAGTTCTGCGGTAGAACCTGCAGCGTCAAACTGTTCGGCAGTTGCCTCGCAGATCTCCACGGAGTAGGTCTTTGCATCCTTGACGGCCTGCCAGCTAACGGTAATGGCATCAATTGCAGGAGTAGCGGTAATAACGGGAGCCGAGAGAACGAGCTCTTCGGGCTTCTGGTTGCCGCCTTCATCCTTCTTTTCATCATCCTTCGAACATCCCGCTATAACGGCGAGAGCACAAAGGGCATTCAGGAATAAAAACTTTTTCATAAAAAATTGGTTATTGTAGTATGATTACTATTTCAACAGTTTGTCCAGTTCCTTACGCAGTCCGGCTTCGCCCTTGATGGTGCTGATGCCTGCGCCGGAAATAAGGTATGAGGAAGGGAGGGTCCCCACGTTGTAGAGCGCGAGCGAACGCGAAGCGGCGCCGAGGCCATCGTTGACGTTAACCCAGGGAAGTTCCTGAGCCTTTACCGCGGTGGCCCAGCGGGCTTTGTCCGCATCCACGCTAACTGCGTAAATCTCAAATCCGCGGGCATGATACTTTGCATACAGGGGCTTTAGCACGTCGAGATTGAACATCTTCTGCTCCGCGTCGGCGGAAGTCCAGAAATGCACCAGGACGGCCTTTGCATTGAGGCTGTCGAGGGCAACCTTGCTGCCGTCGATGCCCGGCATGTAAAGAGGAGGATACGGAAGCTCCCTGGCAGAAGCCATACGGGTATCCATCCCTAGTTCATGCTCACGGGAGACGGTTTCCTTCTCGAGGGCCGCGACATAGCGCGACTCCGGCCATGCCTGACGGAGGCTGTCGCAAACCGAACGGAAGATCATGGCGTCCGTCTTCTGGCAGAAGGTGGGCCATACCCCGTCCACTCCCTCGTACAGCACGGGAATGACGGCCAGCGATTTGCAGTTTTTAAGAACGAAGCGTACGCTGGAACGGTAATGCTCCACGTACACCCTTCCGAGGGCCTCGGGCGTATCGTCTGCCTTTGCAAGAAGCTCGCTCATGTAAGCCGAATAACTGCTGTCCACCTGACGCATGAGTTCCGTGCCACGGGATCCGGCAGATGTATAATTGCCGAGCGTGTCGGCATCGATCACCACCTTTTCGCCCGCTTCGAGCAGAAGGGATGCAAGTTTGAGCTTATCCTTATAGATGTAAAGGAATTCAGGCTGGCCCTTCTTGACGGGAACGGCATATTTGAAGGCGCCGAAAGCGTCGGTGCGCACTGAATCGACCAGCTCCACGACGGCTCCGCGCTGCTGACGGACGGACAGTTTACCGTAAGGATAATCCTTGACCGTGCAGTTTATGCGGGCCTTGGGAGTACAGGCGGCGAGCCCGAGCAGGAGCGCCGCGGCGAGAAGTCTATAACTTTTCATACTCCGAGAGTATTGCGGCTGCTATTTCTGCCATCTGTTCTTTGGTAACGACGGGACGTTCCTTGCGGAAGTCGAGGTCACCCTCCGTCTGAAGGGGAACAAGGTGGATGTGCGTATGTGGAACCTCCATGCCCAGCACCGCAACTCCCACGCGCTTGCAGGGAACGGCGGCCTTGATTGCCAGGGCAACCTTGCGGGCGAAAGCCCAGAGTCCTTCGTAGGTAGCCTCGTCGAGATTGAAGATGTAGTCGTCCTCAACGTGGCGGGGAATTACGAGCGTGTGCCCGGGAGCAAGGGGATTGATGTCCAGGAAAGCGTAGAAGTCTTTGCTTTCCGCAACCTTCCACGAAGGAATCTCACCTGCTGCGATGCGGCTGAAAATGGTAGCCATGGCTTAGAGTGATATTTCGAGAATCTTGAATTTAAGGACTCCGGAAGGAACGCTGGCCTCTACGACCTCACCCTTGCCGTGCCCGAGCAGGGCCTTGGCAATGGGGGTGGTGGCGGCGAGGCGCCCTTTGGAAAAATCAGCCTCGGACTCCCCTACTATGGTGAACTCCATGACGGCACCAGCAGTGAGGTTCTGGACCTTTACCTTGTTAAGCATCTGCACCTTGTCGGTACCGAGCTGCGAGGAGTCCACCACCTTGGCGTTTGCCACCTGATTCTGGAGTTGGGATATCTTGAGTTCCAGAAGGCCTTGCGCCTCACGCGCCGATTCGTACTCGGCGTTTTCGGAGAGGTCGCCCTTCTCGCGGGCTTCGGCGATGGCGGCGGCTATCACCGGCCTCTGCGCGATCGCCTCGGCAAGTTCCTTCTTGAGTTTATCGAGCCCTTCCTGGCTCAAATAGTGTACGTTTGCCATAAATGAACTGACTAAAAACGAGTTCTGCCCGTTTCGGCAGAACCCTCTCACTCTATATGTGCAAAGATAGCAATTTTTTACAATTTTCCTCATCCTCGGCCAGCTGCTTTTTGAGGTCCTGCAGCGAGTCGAACGAAATCTCGTCCCGTATGCGCCGCAGGAACTCCACCTGCAGGGTACAGCCGTAGATATCGGCGTCGAAGCCGAAGAGGTGGGTTTCTATTCCTCCGTCCGGGGCGATGTTAGTCATCGAAGCCCAGCTGTCTTCGCCGAGATATGACCTTGTAAGGTAAACTCCTGGGGCGGGGACCAGCTTGAGAGGTTCCTCCTCGCGCATGTTGGCGGTTGGATAGCCAATGGTCCGGCCTATCTTCCTGCCGTGCACAACCTCTCCCGTAAGACGGTAGGGATAGCACAGGAAGGTGGCAGCAAGCTCGACGTTACCGACCTTGAGGGCCGTGCGGATCTTGGTGGAGCTGACGGCTATGCCGACCGAGGACACCTTGTCGGTGCGAATCACCTCGAGCCCGACACTACGGGCAAGCTCTTCGGTCTGGCTTGTGGTAAGCGATTCGTGGCCTATGCGGTTATCGTATCCGAGCAGCATCGCGGTGCCGCCGAAACGTCCGACAACCACGTCGCGCATATATTCCTCAGCTCCCATTTCGCTGAACTCCTTGGTAAAAGGAAGGACCTCGACCCGGTCGACGCCAATGCTCTTGAGCAGGGCCATTTTCTCGTCCACCGTGTTGAGCAGGCGAAGGTCCAGGGCATCGTCCTGAAGCACAATGCGCGGATGGGGCCACAGCGTCAGCACCACACTCTCCTCCCCACGCCTGCGCGCTTCGGATGTGAGAGTCTCGAGCACGAGCCGGTGGCCAATGTGCACACCGTCGAAGAAACCTGTAGCGATTACAGCCATTTTACCAGAGGGAAGTCCATCCTGTGCGGCAGGAGGGGATGTTTGGCATAAAAGCGTATGCCCATCTGATACATGCCGGTACGTTCAGGAACGAAGGAAGTATGGTAAGTGGCCACTCCGTTCTCAAACTTAGCGACATCGTAAGGGATATTCTCCTGGATGTGAAGGACGTTCTTCTTGTCGGCGGTGGCAAGGATAATCTCCACGCCTATGTCGTCCGGAGTGAGTCCAGCAAGATCGATCACGACGTCCCCGCTGAATGGATTATTCTGCGAGAGAATATAGGACGCGTTGGGGGTCGCGTGACTGAGCACGTTGATGGAAGGCCACGCTTCGACTACGCGCTTCTTCCATGCTGCCAGTTCCCTCGCCTTGGCGCAACCATCGGCCGCGAGCATCGCGTAACGCTCCGCCTGAGGGATGTAATACTGGTTGCAGTAGTCCGTCATCATGCGGTTGGTAGTGAAGTTGCACGCAACCCTGGCGATGGTATTCTTGATAAAGCCTATCCACTCGGACGAACGGCCCGTAGCTGCATCTACGTTGTAATACGCAGGAGCTATCTCATTTTCTATGATGGTATAGATGGTAGCCGAGTCGAGTTCGTTCTGGTAATTGTCATCATCGTAGGTCTTTTCGATGGGAAGCGCCCATCCAGCACCTTCCTTATAACCCTCAACCCACCATCCGTCCAG
>CAMHTE010000020.1 GCA_946187975.1 uncultured Bacteroidales bacterium
TCTTAGCATCAAGCAACAGTATGTTGCATATGGGGGTTGATTGCTCGCGGAGCTCGAGGGAGATGCAAAGGAGCGCAGCGACTGCGCAAATCCCTCTTCCCGTTCCCAAAAAGCGCCGATTTTGGGAACGGAATAATAATTACGGAGAGTTTGTTTGCAAAAACGGCCCTTTTTGCAAACGGAATTCTTTGGCCGTGCCCAAAATCCCGGCAAATCGGGCACGGAAGCCCAAAAAAACAGAGGGCCGTGCCCAAAAACCCGGCAAATCGGGCACGGAAGCCGAAAAAAACAGAGGGCCGTGCCCAAAAACCCGGTAAATCGGGCACGGGAGCCGAAAAAAACAGAGGGCTGTGCCCAAAAACCCGGCAAATCGGGCACGGAAGCCGGAAAACCGGAGGACCGACGCAGCGAGGGAATCCACAAAATAATCGTATATTTACAAACTGACACATAACGCCTATGGACAACAAGAACATCTCCCGCCGTGAAGCGCTCCGCGCAATGATGCTCGCTGGGGCAGGGCTTGCAGCCGGCAGCACGCTGGCAACATCTCCCCTCGCAGCCAAAAGTTTCCTCTCACAGGACTGGAAACCCACTGAACCCGCCGAAAGCGACAAGGTCATCCACAGGGACTGGCCCTCGCTCGGAAGTAGCATTAGCCTTCTCGGAATGGGATGCATGCGTTTCCCCCGCAAGGGAGGAGCCACAGGTCGCAACGCCCCGCTCGACCAGGAGGCGGTCAACACCATGATCGACTACGCCCTGCAGCACGGCATCAACTACTTCGACACCGCGCCCGCCTACGGCGATTCCGAACGCGCCACCGGCGAGGCCCTCAGCCGTCATCCGCGCGAGTCATACATGATAGCCACCAAGATGTCCAATTTCCGCAATTCCGATCTTGGCGCCTGCAAGAAGATGTTCTCCACATCGCTCAAGAACCTTCGCACAAAATACGTCGATTACTTCCTCCTGCACTCCATCGACAGCGTCAGCGACTTCCGCAAACGCTTCGTCGACAACGGACTGCTCCCCTATCTGCAGGGCCTCCGCAAGAAGGGCACCATACGCCATCTGGGTTTCTCGTTCCACGGCTCCAACGCAGCTCTCAAGGAACTCATCGAGATGCCGTACAACTGGGAATTCGTGCAGATACAGATGAACTACGTGGACTGGAAGCACATGCCGCTCGACGACAGCGACGAACCCTGCGATTCCGAAACCCTCTACCGCATGCTGGAAGCCAAGCACATCCCCGTGGTAATAATGGAACCTATACGCGGAGGTGCGCTCGCGAACGTCTCAAAGGGTCTCGAAAACAAACTTGCGGAGCGCTTCCCCATGCTCTCGCCGGCAGGGGTGGCCCTTACCTTCGCGGCTTCATTCCCCGGAGTCATGTGTACGCTGAGCGGAATGTCCAACATGAAGCAGCTAACCGAAAACGTCTACACCTTCAGCCACTTCCAGCCTTTCGGTCCGAAGGACAACGATTACCTGATGGAGATGGCTAAGCTGTACAATTCAAATCCGCACATCCCGTGCACCGGTTGCCGCTACTGCATGCCGTGCCCGCGCAAGGTGGACATTCCCGGAGTATTCGCGGTTTACAACGGAGCCAGCGACGCCCTCATGCTGCCTGATCCCTCGAACAAGAAGGACCGTCAGTTCAAGGCGAAACGCAAAGTTTTCCTGAAGCGCTACGCCACGCTCGCCGAAGGCACGGACGCCTCAGCCTGCGTACAATGCAGGGCCTGCCTCTCCAAATGCCCGCAGAAGATTCGCATCCCTGCGCAGATGGAGATGATACAGAAACTCGTTAAAGATTTAGGATAAGCTGTCCTGCTCGGCTACGGAAGCGTCGTGAATGACGTTCCAGATACGCTTTACCGCTTCAGGATCCAAGCCGTAGGAAGCGGCCGAAGCGGCCACCCTCTCCAGAACCTCGTCCCAACGGCCGGGCTGCACTATCGCAACGCTCTGCTTCTTTTTGAGTTCGCCTATCTGGCGGCTCACCTTCATGCGCGAAGCCAGCGAGAACACGAGATTCTCGTCCAGCACGTCTATCTGGGCACGGAGCTGCCGGAGAGTATCGTTGAACTTCTCGTCCTCCGTGGAAGCATCCCTCACCACCAGGCTCTCCAGCATGGTGATAAGTCCTTCCGGGGTAAGCTGCTGTGCCGCGTCGCTGAGAGCGCATGCGGGATTGCAGTGGCTCTCCACCATAAGTCCGTCCAGGCCAAGGTCCATCGCGCGCTGCGAGAGTTCCTGAAGATACTCCCTCTTGCCGGCCATGTGGCTGGGATCGGCAAAGACAGGCAGCTCCGGAAAACGTGTGCGGAGCTCCACCGCCATGTCCCACTGGGGCGCGTTGCGGTATTTTATCTTCTGTGAAGTGGACACTCCCCTGTGGATTACGCCAAGTTTGCGAACCCCCTGGGCATTAAGCCTTTCCAGGGCTCCGATCCACAGGTCCAGATCCGGATTGACCGGGTTCTTGACCAGCACCGGGATATCGGTGTCGCGGAGCGCGTCCGCAATCTCCTGCACGAGAAAGGGGTTGGCAGTGGTGCGGGCACCGAGCCATACCATATCCACACCGTACTTAATGCACTCGAAGACGTGCTTTGCACTGGCCACCTCGGTGCAGACGTGCAGTCCCAATTCGCGCTTCACGCGCTGAAGCCAGCGGAGACCGTCGGTCCCGACTCCCTCGAAACTCCCCGGATGGGTGCGTGGCTTCCATATTCCGGCGCGGAACACGTTGATGCCTATTGCCTTGAGTCCTTCGGCGGTAACCATCACCTGCTCTTCGGATTCAGCGCTGCAGGGGCCCGCTATCACGCATGGACGCGGCGGCAGATGGAAAAAGCCCCAGTCGTTCAGGGGTATGAGTTCGAGTTTGGAAGCCATTATCTTATAATGCGTTTAATTCTGTTGGCGTCTTCTATGAGCTCGCGTATCCCGGCCTCGTCACCGGCATCGATGGCATCGCGGAACTCACGCATCTTGTCGATATAAGTATCGATTACCTGCAGCACGTTCTCCCGGTTGCGCGAGAGTATCGGGACCCACATGTCGGCGCTGCTCTTCGCAAGTCTGACGGTGGAGGAGAAACCTCCCGAAGCGAGGTCGAAGATATGCTTTTCGTCCTTTTCCTTATCGAGGACCGTGAGCGCAAGCGCGAATGAAGTAACGTGAGAAATGTGTGACACATATGCCACGTGCATGTCGTGTGCGACGCTGCTGATGCTGCTGACACGCATGTTCAGGGCATCGTAAAGCCTGCCAGCCACATCCACCGCGTCGGCATCCGAATCGGCAGCGTCGCAGAAAATGCAGGCGCGGCCGTCAAACAGTCCAGGCATCGCGGCCCATGGACCGGAATACTCGGTACCTGCCATGGGATGGGTCGCGACGTACCTTCCCCGGGCGGGGTGCCCCGTGGCGGCAAGGCACATGACCTCCTTGATGGAACATACGTCCAGCACCACCTTGGAAGTGCCGTCGACAAGATCCAGCACGCGCGGAAGAAGCGCTGCAGCATCCCCGACAGGAATGGCAAGAACAATCACATCCGATGCGTCTACACAGGCCTCCAGCCCGCAGATCTCGTCCGCCAGCCCGAGCCTCACGGCGGCTTCGGCGTTGAGTTCAACGTTCTCAACCCCGTAAACCCTGTCCGCGAATCCCCTCTTGCGAAGATCCAGCGCCATGGAGCCGCCTATCAGCCCCAGTCCGACGATTCCTACGTTCATAAAACTGCCTTTATCTTTTCGGCCGCCCTTTCGAGGGTAGGCACAGGCGCACAGAGCGATATACGGAGATACTTCTTTCCGTTGTTGCCGAAGATGAATCCCGGGGTGATGAATACCCCGGCCTCATGCAGGAACTTATCCGACATTTCCACCGGCTCCATCCCCTCGGGAACCCTTCCCCAGAGGAAAAGTCCCTGGCTTTGAGGATTGTATTTTACTCCAAGAAGGTCGAAGACGCGGCCGGCCGCAGCCCTGCGGGCGCGGTACTCCGCATTCAGGGCCTTAAACCATTCCGGTCCCTGGGCCAATGCCTCGACGGCGGCGAGTTGAAGGGGACGGAAGATTCCGGAATCGAGCTGGCTCTTAACTTTGAGTATCTCAGAAATAACATCCGGGGCCGAAGCGACCATACCCAGACGCCAGCCGGACATATTGTGTGCCTTACTAAGCGAGTTAAGCTCCAGGCAGCACTCCTTCGCCCCGGGCACCTCCAGTATGGAATAATGCTCCTCCGTCAGTATAAAGCTATACGGATTGTCGTTGCAGATCATGATGCCGTGGCGCCTGCCGAAATCGACCAGTTTGCGGTACAGTTCCCTGCTTGCAGGCGCTCCGGTAGGCATGTTGGGATAGTTGGTCCACATCATCTTCACCCCCGTGAGTTCCATGGCCTCCAGGGCGTCGAAGTCGGGCTGCCATCCGTTTTCCTCCTTAAGGTCGTAAAACACAGGCTCGGCCTCGCAAAGGCGGGCGGAAGAACTGTAGGTAGGATATCCGGGATCCGGAATTAGCACTTTGTCTCCCTTGTTCAGGAAAGTCATGCTGATAATGAGTATGCCCTCCTTGGAACCGGTGAGCGGCTGAATCTCGCACGAAGGGTCTAGCTGTACCCCGTACCAGCGCGAATACCACTCCGCGTACGCCTTTCGAAGTTCGGGGATGCCCGCATAACTCTGATAGGCATGCACGCCCTTGCGCGGAGCGATGTCGATGAGCGTATCGATGGCTGCCTTGGGAGGCATTCCGTCGGGAGCTCCTATGCCGAGGTTGATGATGGGTTCCTTCCGTCCGTCAGCGTTCATACGCGCGATCTGCTTGTTCTTGACGGAAAAATAATACTCTCGGACGCTTTCGGTCCTGTGTGCAGGGCTTATGATCATAGTGCTGAATGATATTCTCCAAGAACCTGGAACTCGTCTATGAGCGGTCTCACGGCTGAAATGGCCTGCGCATAGCGCTCATAGGAAGCGAACTTTAAATCGATATAGAAGAAGTACTGCCACTCCCTGCCGGGGATGGGCAGGGACTGTATGCGGGTAAGATTCATGCCGTAAAACGACAGGATGGTGAGCACGTGCGCCAGCGATCCGGCCGTATGCGGAAGGGTGAAGCAGAGCGAGACCTTGTTGATGCGGTCCTGAGGGACCGTAAGGCTGTCGTCCATGACGAGGAAGCGGGTGAAGTTCTGCTTGACCGTCTCAATTCCGGGGGCGATAATCTCCAGTCCGTAGTTCTGTGCGGCAATGGCGGAAGCCACTGCACCGACGCCGAGGAGGCCCTCACTGGCGATCTGAGCGGCAGATTTGGCGGTATCCTCCGACTCCACCAGCCGTATCCAGGGGTAGCTTTCAAAGAAAGAACGGGTCTGATTGATGGCCATGTAGTGGGAACGCACCTCTTTAATATCCTCTATCTTCTGTCCCGGAAGGGCCATAAGGTTCTGCTCGATACGAAGGAAAATCTCCCCTTTTATCTGCATGGGATGACTGCGGAGCAGTTCGAAGTTGGGGATGAGTCCGCCGGACATGGTATTCTCGATAGCCATCACGGCCGCATCCGCCTTACCTGCGCCCATACTTTTGTATAGCCCTTCGAAAGTATCGCAAGGCACGATATCCAACTCCCCCGTTCCTATGCTTGCATAAAAACTGCGGGCCGCCGCTTCATGGAAGCACCCGGGATAACCTTGTATGGCTACTCTCTTCATTTATAAAGATTCTCCGAATAATCGAACAAATACTCCGCGGGGCATGCGGCCAGCACCGGATGGGCCGCGTCCTTAGGCGAAAGCACCACCTTGTCGGCGGGGATGCCCCAATCTATGCCAAGGGCGGGATCGTCCCAGGCTATCGCAGCCTCCGCTTCGGGGGCGTAGGGTCTGTCGCACTTGTACTGGAACACCGCCTCGTCGCTCAGGACGCTGAAGCCGTGGGCGAAGCCGCGAGGGATGAACAACTGGGCAAAGCTCTCGTCGTTGAGTTCCTCTGCCACCCATTTTCCGAACCAGGGACTTCCCACTCGAAGGTCTACCGCTACGTCAAGCACACGGCCGCGGATAACACGTACGAGCTTGCCCTGGCTGAACGCGCCCTTCTGGAAATGAAGGCCGCGCACCACCCCGTAGGATGAACAGCTCTCGTTATCCTGCACAAAGTGTACGGGATGCACAAGGGAGGCGAATTCCGCCTCGTTGAACGACTCCGTAAACCAGCCGCGACCGTCCCGGAAAATCTTGGGACGCAGCACCAGCACGTCGGGTATTGCAGTAGGCTCGACCGTCAACTTCATTTTTCCTCTTTCTTAAGATTGAGTATGCACTTGCTCAGGGAATCCTCCCACCATGGTATGTTCACTCCGAAGGTTTCCTTTACCTTGCTTTTGTCCAGCACCGAATACTTCGGCCTCCGGGCACGGGTCCGGTACTGCTCGCTGCTGCAAGGCAGCACTTTGCAGGAATTGCCGGCAAGCTCGCAGATGGCCGACGCAAAGTCGTACCAGCTGGTCACTCCTTCGTTCGTGAAATTGTATATACCTGTATGGCTGAGTAATCCTCCGTCGATTATGTGTATAATGAACGATGCCAGATCCGGGGCGTAGGTGGGGCTTCCGACCTGATCGGACACCACCTTTATCTCCGGCCGTACGGCACCAAGGGCCATGATGGTCTTTACAAAGTTGCGTCCGTATTCCGAGAAAAGCCAGGCAGTACGCAGGATTATGTACTTGCATCCCGATTTGAGGGCGGCCTTTTCGCCGGCGAGTTTGGTGGCTCCGTATACATTCAGGGGCGCCGGCGCGGCATCCTCGGATATGGGGGACGACGCATCGCCGGAGAAGATATAGTCGGTGGAGATATGGATTAGGGTCGCCCCGCGCTTTCGGGCCACCGTCGCCACCGAAGTCACTGCGGCCGCATTAAGCTGCTCCGCCAGGGCGGTATCGTCTTCGGCACCGTCCACGTTGGTATAGGACGCGCAGTTGATGATTACGTCCGCCTCCTCCGAGTCGGCGGTGATCTGAACGGCCTCAGCGTTGGTAACGTCCAGATAGACGGTCTCGCTGCCAGGGAGCTCGTTGACGTCGGTGAAGATGAAGTGAGCCTTGCTCCCTGCCGAGGCATCGCGCAGCGCGCGGCCAAGCTGCCCGTTGGCACCGGTAACAAGAACATTCAACTTTTTAGTATCCATAATCACACAAATTTAATTATTTTTGTTGAAATGGAACAAAAACCGGCCATTTACCTTTACACAGACGGCGCTTCCAGCGGTAATCCGGGTCCCGGAGGCTGGGGGGCGGTGCTGATTTGCGGCTCCCTCCGGAAAGAACTCTCCGGCGGTTTCGCTCGTACGACCAACAACCGCATGGAACTCCTTGCCGTAATCAAGGGCCTGGAGGCCATCAAATGGGAAAACGCCACGGTAGAGGTTTACAGCGACTCCTCCTACGTGGTGAACGCCGTGGAACAGGGATGGCTGGAAGGATGGGTGGCCACCGGCTTCAAGAAAAAGAAGAACCAGGACCTGTGGATGCGCTTCCGCGAGCTTTACAAAAAGAACAATGTGCATTTCCACTGGCTCAAAGGCCACGCCGGGCACCCCGAGAACGAGCGCTGCGACGCTCTCGCCGTAGCGGCCTACGGACAGCCCGGGCTCCCTATCGACGAAGGATACGACAACGAACAGGATACACTGACGCTATATGATTAAAGATAAACTTACAGTAGGTATCACCCAAGGCGACATAAACGGCATAGGCTACGAAGTCATCATCAAAGCCCTGAGCGACCCCCGCATTCTCGACATGTTCACCCCCGTGGTGTACGGCTCGTCCAAGATATTCAGCTTTTACCGCAAGGGCATTCCCGAAATCGAGCAGATGGACACCAATGCCATCTCCCGCGCCTCGGAGGCTCATCCCAAACGCATCAACATCGTAGGATGCCTGCCCGATAACGTTTTCGCCGAACCCGGCGGAGCCACTGCGGACTCAGCAAAAGCCGCCATCACCTCCCTCGACTGGGCCGTCAAGGACCTCAAAGCAGGCGATATCGACGTGCTGGTTACCGGACCCATCAACAAGAAGGCTATAGTGGAGGCCGGATTCGGGTTCCCGGGCCACACCGAATATCTTCAGGAGGCCTTCGGGGTAAAAGACGTCACCATGTTCATGATAAGCGAGCGCATCAAACTGGGCGTAGTGACGGGCCACATTCCCCTTAAGGACGTTCCCGGTGCCATTTCGGAAGAAAAGATACTGAGCAAGCTCCGCCTGATGAAGGCCTCGCTCGAATGCGATTTCGGCATCAACAATCCCCGCATTGCGGTGCTCAGCCTCAACCCCCACAGCGGCGACAGCGGTCTTCTCGGCGACGAAGAGCAGACAATCATAATCCCCGCAATACGCAAGGCATACGCCGAGGGCATACTTGCTTTCGGGCCCTTCTCCCCCGACGGATTCTTCGGAATGGGACATTACGAGCAGTTCGACGCAACCCTTGCGATGTACCACGACCAGGGCCTGGCCCCATTCAAGGCCATAGCTTTCGAGGACGGAGTAAACTACACCGCCGGACTTCCGGTAGTGCGCACCTCTCCCGATCACGGCACCGCCTTCGAGCTTGCAGGACGCGACGAGGCCGATCCCCGCTCGATGCGTGCGGCCATCTTTGCGGCCATAGACATCTACAGGCACCGAATAGCTTATAAGAAATTGCAGGAAGGGAAAATGGAGGTGGCCCCTCAGGAGGAGGAAAACCACCGTAATGGAAAGCCCCAGATTGCCTAGAGTTTACGCATGGCGGCTTCGACGTCGGAGTACTCGTAGCCGCGCGTAAGTGCAAAACGAATGAGTTTCAGTTTACCCTGCGGGTCGTCCTGCAGGGTTTTCCATTTTACCTGGAGCAGGCGTTCGAGTTTGTCGGAAGCTTTTTCCGGCTCCACTTCGGCGAGCGCCGTGGCGATGTCGGAATCGGAGATGCCCTTGCCCCTGAGTTGGAAACGGATTTTTACGGGTCCCCATCCGGAGATGGAAGCCTTCTCCCGGGCGAAGGCCGAAGCATAGCGAAGGTCGTCCACAAAGCGGTCTTCCATCAGCGAAGCCACGACTTCCCCGGCTGCGGATTCATCCCCATCGAGGGCTTTCAGCGCCTTGCGCCTTATATCCGACACGCAATACTCCCTCCTGGCACAGGCGGCCTCGAGTTTCAGCAAAACGGCTTTGGTCTTTTCGTCCATGGCGTCAGAAGTCGAAGCCTATGCCCATGTAGGCACCGAACTTAGTCTTGTCCGACCACTGCACCTTCGCCTTGACGGGTCCGATGATGGAATCGTAAGCAAGTTCGAGGGCCCCTCCCCAGACCGAGGGGGTCAGTCCCTTCATGGAGATAAGGAAATGGGAGCTGTCCTTGATATACCCGCCCTGTGCGGAGAGATAAACATCCTTGAAGAGTCTGGCACGGAAATCAAGGTTCAGAACGAAGGCGTAGTTTTCCAGAGGCAGGGCCCATCCGGAAGCCACGAACGGCATCTGGCTGTCGATATACCGTCCCGCCAGGGCTCCACCGGCATAGTTCGCCATGTAGAGGTTGTCCACCTTGCCCTCGTCCGCCATCACGAGGCGGGAATGCATGTCGGGAACAATCGCAAACCAGGAACCTATAGGAACCACGAAGCGCACATGGGCGTCGGCCACGTGGGCACCGGAAGAGCCGAATATCCACTGGTATCCGGCCCCTGCCGAGAATCCCCTGGTCGGGTAGTAAATGTTATCGAATGAGCACTGCTTCAGATCTGCGTAAACGGAGGTGTACTGCTTGTCGAACAGACGCATCTGATTCTTGGGAATGGCCACTCCCGAATCGGTAAGCCAAGAGTGCAGGTAGAAGAGCTCATACTTCGCCCCGAGCCTGAAATCGAAGCTCCTCATGTGCATCCCGGATAGGAAGGCATCTGCTCCCCCGGATGCGAAGCCGCCCTTGTAATGGCTGCCGTCACGGATAATGTTGGCAACGGAATGACCGCCCTTGAGGGCAAGGTTGAGAGTAGGAAGGGCCGGCCATGTAAGCGAATAGCGGGCCTGCCCGTACCAGCGGTTGCCTATACGTCCTTCAAGGTCCAGGCGCGATCCACGCAACTTATTGACGTTCAAGCCGATGTTCATCATGGCGGACACGAAATCCTCGGTATCTGCACGACCGGAAACGCCTATGCGGTGCACCGGCCCCTTGACGCAGTTGAACACAAGTTTCCATCCGTCAGGGACCTCTTCCATGGTATAACTGACGGCCTCGAGCGCATCCATGGAGAAGAGTGTCTCCACCGCAGCCTCTATTGCCGGAGCAGTAACGGTATCTCCCTCTTTCAGGTCAATCTCCCTTCGGAGGAAAGAAATATCCTTGCTGTCAACCCCCGCGAAGTCTATCTCCGAGATATGGACGGGTTTTTCGTTTATATCCAGGGCCTTGGGATGCCTCAGGGTCTGGGCAGCGTGCCCCACGCGGGCTTTGACCGCCTCAATCTCCCCTGCGTGTTCTACAGCGGCCTCATATCCGCGATGCAAAAGGGTATCAATCGCTGACGGACTGAAGCTGAGCATATTGTACTCATGCAGATCGGGATGGATATTCACGTCCGCCGTACGGACATTGCCGTAATAAGCTTCGCGTCCGAGCATATCGATTACCTGCATCACCATGTCCGCAAGGTTGTTGATCTGATTATAGCTGCGGTCGTCGTCGGCCAGTACCACTCCTATGATTATATCCGCTCCAAGGGCCCGGGCGAAGTCCGTGGGATAGTTGTTGCGGGTGCCTCCGTCTATCAGTATGAGGTCCTGCCAGCGCACCGGTTCGAACATCACCGGTATCGACATGGTGGAACGAAGGGCAGTGTTGAGTGCCCCCGAAGTCCAGTATTTAGCCTTGCACGAAACCATGTCGGAAGCTACGCAAAAGAAGGGTATGGGCAGTTCGGAGAATTCCATGGGCTGCTGGTACCCCACCGTACGGCTCGCTATCATCTTGTTGGCGTTCAGGCCGTAGGCATAGCCGGAAGGAAGGCTGTTGAACGTGGTGCCTTCGGCGGCCCTGTCCACAAGAGCCTCTTCCTGGTCGGCGCTCAGGTTAAGGTTGCGACGGCGTGCGGAATAGCGGACTCCGTCTCCCACCTTGGCTGCAAAGTCTTCCTTCGAATAATGGAAAGGTATCGATACCACGTAGCGCTGCCGACGCATTTTCACGTTATAGGGCACGTTGCGATGGTCCACCTTGTCGGAAAGGGCCAGCATCCAGTCGGTATTGCGGAGTATTCCGTCGAGTTCGTCGGCAGTATACCCGAGCGCATACAGACCTCCTACCAGTCCTCCCATGCTGGTGCCCAGAATCATATCTATGGGAATATCCTTCTCCTCGAGATACTTGAGAACACCTACGTGCGACGCTCCCTTGGCTCCCCCGCCGCTGAGCACCAGCGCCACAGTGGGACGTCCCTCGTGGATGCGTATGCTGTCCATGCGGGCATTCATCTTCAGTATCATCAGCGAATCAGATTCGGGATCCACGCTGGTCGCCGACAGTTTCATCATCCTTGCCTTCATGGCGCGCGGGCTTGACGGAGCCGACGGCTGGGCGAAAACGGTGGCACAGCACATCAGCAACGATATCATCAAAGATGCAGCCTTTGTCCTAGTCATGGTTTTCCTCCTTTTTATGTCGGCCCGCAAGCATACCGCAGGCGGCAAGTATGTCCTCCCCTCGGGAAGCCCTTATGGTACAAGTTATTCCGTTGTTCTCCAGCCTGTCGCGGAAGCCCTCCATCACGCCCTGCGGGGAACACTCGAAGGGGAAGTCCGGGATGCGGTGGAAACGGATGAGGTTCACCCTGCATTCCAAGCCCTTCAACAGGCGAATGAGGGCGTCGGCGTGGCGTTTGGTATCGTTCCAGCCGGCGAACATGGTATACTCGAAACTGACCCTGCGCTGACCGCTAAAGTCGTACTGACGGATAAGCGCGAGTACATCCTGCAGATGCCAGGCCTTCTCCGAAGGCATGAAGTCCTGCCTTTCGGCAGGGAAGGGATTGTGCAGGCTGATCGCCAGATGGCACTTCTGTTCCTTAAGGTAGCGCGTAAGCGAGGGAATAACCCCTATGCTCGAAACCGTGATGCGCTTCGGGCTCCAGGCGAAACCCCAGGGAGCGGTAAGCACTGCGAGGGCGCGGCTCACAGCCTCGTAATTGTCCAGTGGCTCCCCCATTCCCATGAAAACCGCGTTTGTCAGACTGTCGGGATCCTCAACCGAAAGGAACTGGTTGAGTATGTCGGCGGCGTCGAGATTGCCGTGGAATCCCTGCCTTCCGGTCATGCAGAAGCGGCATCCCATCTTACACCCCGCCTGGGAGGACACGCAAAGGGTCCTCCGGTCGGAGTCGGGAATCACCACCGCCTCAACGGCAGAATCTTCGGTAGCTTTCCCGACCGGACAGCTCACCCGGAAGAGATACTTGCAGGTTCCGTCGGACGAAACGGCCTTTCCCGCCGGATCGCTTACACCTATTTCGTAGCGTTCCGCAAGCGTCTCGCGGGCGGCCTTGGAGATATTGGTCATGGAGTCGAAACTGCGGACCTTACGGACGTAAAGCCACTGGGCGAGCTGGCTGCCCGCGAAAGGCTTGAGACCGCAGCTGGCGGCCACGGCCTTCAGTTCGTCCAGGGTTTTTCCGAGCAGTTTCTCCTTCATTCCTACTTCTTTTCCTTTTTCTTGGGTGCAGGGTTCTCGGACGCCGCAGCCAGTGCGCTATCAAGGGTCACCGGCTGCGACTGGAAATCGGGTTTCTTCTTTATAAGCGGTATGGACAGCAGCAGACTCACTCCCGCCGCAATCAGCACTCCCAATAATCCAATTATGGTTTTCCCCTTAGGCGTCATGAGTATCAGGCTGATTATACTACCCGGAGCCACGGGAGCAACTGTGCCGAAGTCCATGAGGGTATAGAACGTGAGGCAGGTGACATTACCGGCTATGATGGGAAGGATAAGTATCGGACGCGAGAGCACGAACGGGAAATAAATCTCGTGGATACCACCGACGAATTCGATCAGAACGGCACCGGGAGCAGTCTGACGGGTGGTTCCCTTACCGAAAAACCAGCATGCAAGCAGCATTCCGAGACCAGGACCGGGGTTGGGATCCACCAGGAACAGCATGGAATGACCCATTTCGGCGGCCTGCTCGATTCCGAGAGGCGTCATTATCCCGTGGTTGACCGCATTGTTCAGGAACAGCACCTTCGCGGGATCGATTATAAGCGAAAGCAGCGGATTCATCTTGTGGGCCAGCATCCAGTTGACGCCGAGGCTCAGCACGTGAGTTATTCCTCCGACCACCTTGCCGATGAAGAGGAATCCTCCCAGCGAAAGCAACATGGCTATGATGCCAAGGGAGAAGGTATCCACCAGCATTTCCAATCCGGGGTTGATCTTACCCTTGGTCAGTTCGTCGAACTTCTTGACGCACCATCCTCCGATGGGACCCATCAGCATGGCTCCCAGGAACATGGGAGTGTTGCTGCCTATGACCACACCCATCGTGGCCACAACGCCCACGACTCCTCCGCGGTGTCCCGCAATGTTCTTTCCTGCGGTGAATGCTATAAGCAGGGGAAGCATGAACAGCAGCATGGGCTGAATCAAGGTGGCTATCCTTTCGTTGGGGGCCCATCCTCCCTTCATGAAGATGGCGGTGATCAGACCCCATGCGACAAACGCACTGACGTTGGGCAGCACCATTGCACTCAGAGCACTTCCCAAACCTTGAATCCGTTCTTTGATACTCATGTCTTTACGGTGTTAGTTTTTATTGTGTAAAGATACGGAAAAAAATCTTTTTTTGCCTATATTTGTTGTCCGGGCATAAGCCCGAGATTTAAAACTACATTCATTATGGCTAAAGAAGCAGAAGTAAAGGCCGCAGACATCAATGCCGCAAAACTCAAGGCACTGCAGGCCACGATCGACAAGATTGAGAAAGATTATGGGAAAGGCACGATCATGAAGTTGGGAGACCAGCCAGAATGGAGCGAAGCCCAGGTTATCCCGAGCGGCAGCGTAGCCCTCGACCATGCGCTCGGCATCGGCGGTTATCCGCGAGGACGCATCATCGAGATCTACGGACCGGAATCCAGCGGTAAGACCACCCTCGCCATCCACGCAATCGCGCAGGCGCAGAAGCTCGGCGGCATAGCCGCGATGATAGACGCGGAACACGCGTTCGACCGCAGCTATGCAAAGGCACTGGGCGTCAACCTCGAGACCCTGCTGATTTCGCAGCCCGACAACGGCGAGCAGGCTCTCGAAATCGCAGACAACCTCATCCGTTCCGGAGCGGTGGACATCGTAGTCATCGACTCCGTGGCAGCCCTTACGCCCAAGGCTGAAATCGAGGGCGAGATGGGCGACAACAAGGTGGGCCTCCAGGCCAGGCTGATGAGCCAGGCGCTGCGTAAACTCACCGCAAACATCGCAAAGACCAACACCTGCTGCATCTTCATCAACCAGCTTCGCGAGAAGATCGGCATCATGTTCGGCAATCCCGAAACCACCACCGGCGGAAACGCCCTCAAGTTCTACGCATCCGTGCGCATCGACGTCAGGCGTACCACCCAGATCAAAGAAGGTGAAGACGCCCTCGGTAACCGCACCCGCGTAAAGGTGGTCAAGAACAAGATGGCGCCTCCCTTCAAAAAGGCGGAGTTCGACATCGTCTTCGGCGAGGGCATCTCGCACACCGGCGAACTGATCGACCTCGGAGTTGAGTTCGAAATTATCTCCAAGTCCGGTTCATGGTTCAGCTACAAGGGCGAAAAACTCGCCCAGGGCCGCGAGGCGGTAAAGCAGCTGCTCAAAGACAACACCGAGCTCGCCGACGAAATCGAGGCCGCAATCCGCGAAGCTCTTAAAGCAGTCAAGGACTGATGGGTAAAAAAATCATTCTTACTGGAGACCGCCCTACGGGGCGGCTCCATATCGGTCATTACGTAGGTTCGCTCCGCAGGCGCGTCGAACTGCAGGACAGCGGGAAGTTCGACGAGATCTTTATAATGATCGCCGACGCCCAGGCCCTTACCGATAACGCCGACAATCCCGAAAAAGTACGCCAGAACATCATCGAGGTGGCGCTGGACTACCTTTCCGTGGGACTCGACCCGGCAAAGAGCCACCTGTTCATCCAGAGCCAGGTAAGCGAACTGACGGAACTCACTTTCTTCTACAACAACCTCGTAACCGTCCAGAGGCTTCAGCGCAACCCCACCGTCAAGGCGGAGATCCAGATGCGCGGCTTCAATGACTCGGCTGCGGCTTCAGAGGAAGGCTCCGCCGACAGTGCGGCCGGTGGCAGCAAGGAACGAGCGGGTATACCCGTCGGGTTCTTCTGCTATCCCATCAGCCAGGCGGCCGACATTACGGCTTTCAAGGCTACGGTAGTCCCCGTGGGTGAGGATCAGGAACCTATGATAGAACAAACGCGCGAAATTGTGCGCAAGTTCAACTCCACCTACGCACCCGTGCTTGTGGAGCCCGAGATACTGCTGCCCGACAACGCCTCCTGCCTGCGCCTACCCGGAACCGACGGCAGGGCCAAGATGAGCAAGAGCCTTGGCAACTGCATCTATCTCAGCGACGATTCTGAAACCGTGCGCGAAAAGGTACGCGGAATGTTCACCGACCCGGGCCACCTTCAAGTGAGCGATCCCGGCAAGGTGGAGGGCAACACGGTGTTCACCTACCTCGACGCTTTCTGCAAACCGGAGCACTTCAAGCGCTTCGCCTCATGCTTCGAGGGCAAGAAAGTTTCGTTCTCCTTCGCCTCGCTCGACGAGATGAAGGCCCAGTACCGTGCCGGTGGCCTCGGCGACGTAATGTGCAAGAATTTCCTGTACGCCGTTCTGGAAGACACACTCGCTCCCATACGCGAGAGGCGCCACCGCTATGAGCAGGACATACCTTATGTATATGAGGTACTCCGCAAGGGCACCGAAGCCGCACGCGCCGTCGCAGCCCGTACCCTCAGCGAGGTTAAGGCCGCGATGAAGATCAACTACTTCGATCCCGGAGTGCTGGACGCACTCATCGCAGAACAGAGCGGGAAATACCGGTAGGAAACTACTTCGTAAACTTGAAGATATTGCCTTCGTGCGACTCTCCGTTAAGGAGCCAGGAGCGCTTGCACTTTGGCGTGGGATCTTCCTGATGGTCGGAGCAGTGGTAGTGGATGGTGTCCGTGGTGCCGTCAGGCCAGGTGAGAAGTATGTCCTCGTCCATATCCGCGGCTCCGTCTATCTCACCGAAAACCAAACGGTAAGGGGCGTCCACCTCGTCGCTGTACTCGCTTCCCGGCTGGGAGAAAAGACCGTAAAGCCTTGCTAGGTAAGCCCTTGTATTGGCTTTCTCAAGCACTTCTTCCCAAGTCTGGACTTCGTAAGTGGTGCCCTGGAAGCTGAGCTTCATGCCGGGCATGTCGGGAGTCACGATGGAATTGCCGTCGGCGTCGTTGGCATAGATTATCACGTAGACGGGGGTCCAATCCACATCATAAGCGTACATGTTCTTGATGCACGAAACGGCCAGTATTGACGTCAGGCCTACAAGCAGGTATGTAAGAAAACGTTTCATACCGGAGTAGATCATTCTTCTTCCGCGAGAGCTTTGTTGAAGCATTCGCGGCAAAGGGGTTCATAGATGTCCTTTTCGCCGAGCACGACCAGCTTGCGGCTCTTGCTCAGGCGGTGGGAGTGATTGGCGAGGTTACCGCACTTGACGCAGATGGCGTGCACCTTCTGGACGTCTTCGGCGATAGCCATGAGGGCCGGGATGGGACCGAAGGGTTTGCCAAGATAGTCGGTGTCGAGGCCGGCCGCGATTACGCGGACCCCGCGGTTTGCCAGGGTCTGGCAGACCGCGGCCAGGTTTTCTCCGAAAAACTGGGCCTCGTCGATGCCGACGACCTGGATGTCGGGCCCGACCTTGAGCATCTCCGCGGCATCATTAATGGGCTCACTGGAAATGCTGTGGGAGTCGTGCGACACCACTTCTACGTCCGAGTACCGGTTATCTACCGCAGGTTTGAAGATGGCTATCTTCTGATTGGCGAACTGGGCCCTGCGAAGCCTGCGGATAAGTTCCTCCGTCTTTCCGGAAAACATGGAGCCGCAAACCACTTCGATGCAGCCTCTTTTGTTGTTGCTTTCTGAGAACATTTTGGTTAAATTTGTCGTCGGTTGAGACAAATATACGAATTAGTCCCGAGATTATGAAAGGAAAACTTTACATTGTACCGACCCCGGTGGGGAACCTGGAAGACATGAGCTTCCGGGCAGTGGAGATTTTGAAGGAGGCGGACCTGATTTTGGCCGAGGATACGCGTACCAGTTCCGTTCTCCTTAAACATTACGGCATCGACCGGCCCCTGCAGTCGCACCACAAATTCAACGAGCACCAGACTGCCGGCCGCATCAAGGAAATTATTCTTGGCGGACGCAATGTGGCGCTCATCAGCGACGCCGGCACTCCCGGCATTTCCGATCCGGGCTTCCTGCTCGCACGCAGTTGCGCAGCGGAAGGCATAGAGGTCCAGACACTTCCCGGAGCCACGGCATGCATCCCGGCCCTGGTATCTTCCGGACTCCCCTGCGACCGCTTCTGCTTCGAGGGTTTCCTGCCTCAGAAAAAGGGACGTACCTCGGCACTGGCAGCCCTCGCCGGCGAAGCCCGCACCATGGTTTTCTACGAGTCGCCCTACCGTCTGGTTAAAACCCTGGAGCAGTTCGCGGAAGTGTTCGGTCCGGACAGGCCGTGCAGCGTAGCGCGCGAGATTTCCAAGGTCCACGAAGAGCATGTCCGGGGCAGCATCTCCAAGGTGCTGGCCCACTTCGAGGCAAACGCCCCCAAAGGCGAGATAGTCATAGTCGTGGGAGGATTGCCTGCGGCGGCAAAAGCGGAGCACCGCAATAAATATAAGGAGGAGAGAGATGGAAGGGAAGAAAAGCCCGAAGAGGCGGAATTCTGATCCCGGAGCGTCATTCCGCACCGGAGCAATCGCACTTGCATTCCTGATACTCGGTTTCCAACTGGCCTTGTTCGTCCACAAGGCCGCGGTGACGCGCATAGTCGCCAACCGCGACCGGCCGGATACGGTTTACATAGCGGTGGAACCGTCCGGAGGGCAAAGCGGTGCGGGCCCGGCCGGAGAGTCTGGCAGTCGAGGCGAACCGGGCCCGGCCGGCAAAAGGCTGGAAGCGGCGAGCGGCAGCCGACCGGCCAACTCCAGCGAAGCTGGCAGGCCGCACAGCACTGACGCCACCTCCCGTCATTCGGAGCAGGCTCGTTCCGTTTACGAAAAATCCCGTCAGAGGCGGGTGGAGAATTTCCGCTTCGACCCGAACACCGTCAGCACGGAGGAGCTGCAACGTCTCGGTTTCAGCGAGAAGCAGGCACTGTCGATAGAGTCCTATCGCGCCAAGGGCGGACGTTTCCGCCGAAAGGCTGATTTCGCGAAGTCCTTCGTGGTCGCAGACTCCGTCTTCCGGAGGCTCGAGCCGTTCATCGACATCCCCCTGGTCGACATCAACAGCGCCGATTCAGCGGCGTTCGACGCCCTTCCCGGCATAGGCGGATGGTTTGCACACAAGATGGTGGAATACAGGGAGCAGCTCCACGGATACAGCTGCAAGGAACAACTGATGGAAATATATCACTTCGACCGGGAGAAGTTTGACGCCCTCAGCGACCTCATCTGCTGTTCCCCCTCAGATCCATACCCATTCTGGTCTGGAACCCTCGAAGACATCCGCTCCCATCCGCATATACGGCGTTACGACACCGCTCGAGCCATAATTCTCTTCCGGGAGAATACCCCGAAGGAGCAATGGACGCCGCAGGCGCTGGCGGAAGCAGGAATAATCTCTCCCGAACAGGCGGAACGCCTTGCCCGCTGCCGTCTGAAGTAAGCTATTTGTCCGCGGAACGCGGATGATGGGAAAGCACCGAAGCCTGCCAGGTAGCCTTGTCGAGATGGGTGTAGATTTCGGTCGTGAGTATGCTCTCGTGACCCAGCATTTCCTGCACCACACGCAGGTCCGCGCCGTTTTCGATCATGTGGGTGGCGAAGCTGTGCCGGAAGGTGTGCGGCGAAATTTTTTTGTAGATATGGGCCTCGATGGCCTTGGTTTTTATCATATTGAACACCGCCACCCGGCTGAGCCCACGGCCGAAGCGGTTGATGAAGGCAATGTCCTCACAGCCGGCATCGGCATCCGGCCTGCAAGCGAGCCATTCGGAGAAGGCGCCTGCAGCCATCTCCCCGAGCGGCACCAGCCGCTCCTTGTCTCCCTTGCCGACCACACGGACGAAGCCTTCCTCCAAATACACGTTGGATATCAGAAGGTTACAGACTTCCGACACCCTGAGACCGCAACCGTAAAGTATCTCCAGGATAGCCCTGTCGCGGACTCCCTGCCAAGTGTTGGTCTTAACGGATTCAATTATATCGGAAACTTCCTCCACCGACAGAACGTCCGGCAGGTAGCGCCCGAGTTTCGGAGTGTCCACGCCGTCGCATGGATTCTCCTTCCTCTCCCCCTCCATTATCAGCCAGTCGAAGAAAGAATGGAGCGAACTCAGGAGCCGCGCCTGGCTGCGCTTACCCATCTTTCCGGAACGCTTCACCAGGTAATCCGAGATATCGGCGGACGCCACTTCCTTCACTCCGCATGGCACTGCCTCGAGAAAAGCTCTTACATCGGACGTATAGGCCGCCACCGTGTTGGGCGACATCTTGCGTTCCATCCTCAGGTAGAAGCCGTAGTCTTTAACAAAGCGCTTTTGCCTTTCGTCCATATTGCAAATATACGCACAAAAAAGAAAAAGTCTTATCTTTGCACCGATGCGGACATTACGGAACATACTGTGGATCGTCGCTGCGATGGCTGTCATGGCAGCCTGCATCAAGCAGTCGGCACCCACCCACCGTGGGGAAGGCGGGTCCGAAGGATCGGAGGAAGAACCGTATTCTCCGAATACGGATTATCTGCCGTACTCCCAGGACAGTACCGCAGTATTGCTTTATTCAGCGGCTTTCAATAATCTTTCGAAAGATATCAAGGAGAATATCAGGAAGATAGGCGGAGGTCAGATCCCTGTAAAGAATTCCCGCAAGAAGCTCCTGATTTTTGCTCATCTGGCCCGTGCCAACGACGATTATGAGACACCGATGAAATCGCATCTGGTATGGGTCTATGCAGGCGAAGGGAACATGGTATTCAAAGATCCCCTGACCGGCATTGCGGACACCCTCATCCACAACGTCCACTGCGACACCCTGCTTACCTTCGATGCCTCCGTCACGGCCTGCGATCCCACCACGCTCCATCAGGTGCTGGAGTTTGTGCAGAATAAATTCCCCGAGCACAAATACGGTCTGGTACTATCGTCGCACGGCACCGGATGGCTTCCCGCCGGAGTTTACAACAGCACCAACTATTATCCCCCGGTCATGCTGGGCAAAAAACGTCCGGCATCCGAAGGGCTGCCACTCTATCTTTACAACCAGAACCCGTCCGAACCCGCAGTGCGCACCTTCGGGGCAGAGGCCGTCAAGGAGGGCAAGGTCATTTACTCGAAAGAGATGGGTATCACCAGCCTTGCTTCCGCCATTCCGGGAAAACTTGAGTTCATAATATTCGACGCCTGCCTGATGGGATGCGTGGAAGTGGCATACGAACTCCGCAACGTAACCGAATCCATTTGTTTCTCTCCCACCGAGATACTCTCAGCCGGAATGTACTACGAAACTTTCATCGACAGGCTGCTGGCTCGGGACAGGATAGACAAATACGCCGAGGATTACTTCCGCTACTACAACTCCCGCGTGGGAACCAGCCGTTCCGCCGCCGTAGCGGTCGTGCGCACCGAGGGCCTTGAGACCCTCGCCCAGATCTGCAAGGAACTGACACTTACCTACCGCGAGCATGTAGATACCGTGGGAACCGACGTTCAGAAATACTTCCGCGGCAATAACTCGTGGTTCTACGACCTTAAAGACATATACGTTCAGTCCCACATATCCCTCGAAGACCAGAAGCGGCTTCAACTGGCCTTGGACGCATGCGTCGTTTACAAAGCTTTCACGCCAGAATTCCTCGGGCTGCAACTACTGCGCTGCTGCGGCCTGGCGATGTATCTTCCGAACAGGACGGTCAAGTCCTCGAAGGAAACCGTGAACGCTTACTACCGCACCCTTGCATGGAACAATGCGGTAAATTTGGTGGAATAATCAAATATTCTTATATTTGCGGCCGCAATAAAACCCCACAGGGGCTTTGGTGCAATGGGATCCGGACCCGGTTTCCGGATTGAGTAACACATTTTAACAAAAAACAATGAAGCATTTCGAGCTCAAAGGCCAGACCCGTCAGGTCGGCAACAAAGCCACTATCAAGGCTTTCCGCAAACAGGGACTCATCCCCTGCAATCTTTATGGCAATGGCGTGGACAACATCCTGTTCACCGTAGACGCTAAGGAATTCGGCGCCCTCATCAGCACGCCCTATTCCCACATCGTGGACCTCGTCCTCGACGGCGGCAAGAAATACACGGCCATCCTTCACGAACTCCAGTTCCACCCGGTAAAGGACAACTGCCTCCATGTCGATTTCCTCGCCGTGGACGAAAAGAAGCCTATCGCCATCAACGTTCCCATCAAGTTCGAGGGACATGCAGTTGGCGTACAGAAGGGCGGTAAGTTCGTGCAGAGTGCAAGGTCGCTGCGCATCAGCGCCCTCATGAACGATCTTCCCGACGACATCACCATCGACATCACCAAGCTCGACCTCGACAAGAAGGTCAAGGCTCAGGACGTGAAGGTGGAGAAAGTCGCCATCCTTACCGACAAGGACGCTGTCCTCTGCGCCGTGAAGACCACCCGCAACGTCGATACCACTGCCGAAGCTACCGAAGAGGCAGCTGCTGAGTAATCCGTCGCCTAATGGCCTCTGGGAGTTATCTGGTAGCAGGTCTCGGAAACATAGGTCCCGAGTACTCCCTCACGCGCCACAATATGGGTTTTATGGTGTTGGATGCCTGGATTCAGGCATCCAATGCCGTTTTTGAGACCCGCCGCTACGGCGATCTGGCATGCGTTTCATGGAAGGGCCGCGACATCTACCTCCTGAAACCCTCTACCTACATGAACCTCAGCGGCAACGCCGTTCGTTACTGGCTAAGCAAACTCCCGGTAACGGAGGACCGTCTGATGGTGATATGCGACGATATCAACCTGCCCTTCGGCACGTTGCGCCTGCGTAAGGGAGGCAGTGACGGCGGACATAACGGCCTTAAAAACATCCAGGAAGCAATCGGCACCCAGGAGTACGCCCGCATCAGGATGGGCGTAGGACACGACTTCCACCCCGGGGAGCAGATAGACTATGTACTGGGGAAGCTGTCGGAAGAAGAACTCGCCGAGATTCCGGAGCTGTGCAAAAAGGTGATTTCGGGCGTTCAGGATTGGGTTTTTGCCGGAATTGACCAGGCAATGAACCATCTAAACGGCAAAAATTTGCAAAAAAATTAATTTTTAGGTCGAAATTCTTGCAAATAATTAACGAATTACCTAACTTGCAAACTGTTGCAACCAGAACGTTTGTTATTTAAACTTTTAATAACCATTTAAAACCAATTATCATGAAAAAGCTCGTCGAACTCATCAACAAGGAGATTGCTGAATTCCAGGCCAACGCCGAGGCTCAGCTCGTTAAGGGAAACAAGGCCGCCGGTGCACGTGCCCGTAAGGCTGCTCTTGCTCTCATGAAGGATCTTAAGGAATTCCGCAAGGCTTCCGTTGAGGCTGCGAAGAAATAATTTTGCAGAATTAATGCAACGTTTCTAAAACCGTCTGCATCTATATAGCAGGTTTAGGTTTTAGTACACGTCTAAGGGTCGAGGGCCGTGAGGCTGGCGGCCCTTTTTCTTTTTTATTTGTTTTTCTCCCCTGCGCCACGTAACTTTGCATCTACGTGAAACGTGTGCGCACATTTATCCTAAGCCTGCTGTTCCCCGCCCTGCTCTCCTCTTTGAGCATATCGGGTGCGGAGCGGAAAGTGATCGTCGTTTTTGCACAGTTCCCCGACCTCCAGTTTTCCCACGGACGTACACAGCTGGACAGCCTGTGCCTCGCCCTCAGCACTTATTACAATTCCCAGGCACTGCCCGGAAGGACCTTCCGCTTCGACGCCGGACCGATAGTGACGCTGGAAAAATCCTTCGCACATTATGGAGCCAACACCACCGACATGCGCGATGCCCTGGCAGGAAGCATGGCGGCGGAAGCATGCAGGAAGGCGGATGAAGATGTCGACTTCTCGGCTTACGACAACGGTAACGGGACGACAGTAAACGATCTCCTTATAATGGTTCCGGGCAAATCGGAAGCGTACGGAGCCGGCGACGACTACTTCTGGCCCCAGACCATCTCGCTTGTTAAAAGCCGCATCTATCTCGCCCTCGATAAACGCCGCATAGATAACTTTGCAGTGGTATCCGAACTCGGCCCCGGAGGATCTTTCACCGGCACCGGAGACCTCGCTCACGAATACGGGCATCTGATGGGTCTGAAGGACTATTACGATACGGACGGCGATCTTAGCGGAGGTGTTTCCAAAGCATTGTGGGGGATCACAGCCCTCATGGACAAGGGCAACCGCAACGACGACGGGCGGACCCCTCCCAACCTCAACGCCATAGACAGGGAACTGTTGGAAGCCGGAGGATGCGAGGTCCTGGAGAAACCCGGAGACTATACCCTGGAGCCCATTACACGGAACGGACGCTACGCAAAAATACTTTCAGATATCTCCAGCGAGTACTATCTCCTGGAATGCAGGGAAGAGAGCGGCAATGACGCCTTCATAGGCGGGAGCGGCATGCTGGTTTACCATGTGGACCGTTCCGGAAGCGATGCCGCAACGTCGTCGTACTATCAGCGCACCTTGTCCGCATTGGAAAGATGGAGCTTCAACGAAGTCAACTGCAACCCTTCCCACGAATGTGCCCGGCTGGTTGCTGCCGACCCCTCCGCCACGAGTGCGGCTGGAATCTTCTGGCCCGCCCCGGGCAAGACCGTCCTCGGCTCCGACAGCAATCCTTCCCTCCGCTTCTGGGACGGCAGCACGGGTTTACTTGCCCTTCGTAACATACATAAATCCGCCGACGGAACGGTCGGTTTCTCCCTGGTGGAACCTTTGCACATCGAAAAGATTGACGTCTTCCAGAACAGCACGCTGCTGAACTGGACTGCCGGAGTTAGCGATGTCGACAGTTGCAGGGTATTCTGGACTCCGATAAAAGAAGGGTCGGAAACATCTTCGATCAAATGCACGGTAGCACCGGAAATGGGCGTTCCCCTCGAAGGTCTGGAGCCCAACACTGGCTACCGATATCTCATACGTCTCTTCTGTTCCGACGGCAGCAGTTTCTCCGCAGGAGGCAGTTTCCGTACCCTCGTGCAACGGACTGACGTTTTCCGCTGCATACTCCTGAGAGGGGTTCCCCGCAATACGGACGGCAGTTTCGCCACGGGAACGAAGATTCCTCTTGTGGTATTCAACACCTCCGGCACGGAGCATATAGCCTGGAGTTTCAACGGCACCGAAATCCATCCCGGTAACGACGGGCGCTGGACCGTTCGCGAAAGTGGTATCCTCCGCGCAGAAGTTACCGATGCGGATGGTGGACGCGATATAATAATAAAGGAGATAGTAGTTAGATGAGAACGCTTCGTTCCATATTTGCCGTCATGGCGCTTCTCGCCTGCGCAGCCTGCGTAAAGGACAATTCCCTTTCGGAGTTCCGCGCTACAGACGAGTTGTGTATCATGATCAAGGGGTACACGACCTTCAGCTACTCTCCCCTCACCTGCCAGAAAGGATACAACTCAACCCAGCACGAGTTCCGTGTGCATACCGACAATATGTCCGACTTCTACACGGTACGCCTCGACCGCATCCCTACCGGCACGGGGCAGGTAGTTTACGGCACCGTACGCTGGACGACCGGCAACAACATCCACAGCAAAAAAAACGTTCCCTTCGAAGTCGTAAGGCTTGAAGGGAAACGTATCTGGCTCTGGTCGTCCAAAAACAGCATTGCTGCCGTCGTCGA
>CAMHTE010000021.1 GCA_946187975.1 uncultured Bacteroidales bacterium
GTTCCGTCACCTTTCCGCCCAATGGATGAACAACTATGGGAAGATGAGGGCCGTGCTCAGTACATGGGCCGACGGCAACAGCTTCTCTGCGCAGAAGGGCGAGGGTGGTGGAGTGGCTTACATAAGCAGTTCCACCGGTAATACCGTGGGCAGTGAACCTGTCCGCGGGCTGGAGGCCAAGTCGCTGGCGGTGACCAATATGTGGTCCGGAGACGCGGTCGTATTCACTTGGCCCGGACTGACCCTTTCCGCCGGGGCCTCGGTCGATTTCATGATCAGCGTGAAGCCCATCGGAACCAAGGAAGCCGATAAATGGCTGTTCGAGTATTACGACGAGGGGAAGTGGAAGAGTGCGGCGTCTTTTACCGTCCAGCACTTCGAGTCGTACCAGCACACGACCTTCTCGCATACTTTCAACCTTGTGGAAGGCATTGACAATGCGGACCTGAAGATGCGAATCCGCCCGGACGGCTACTGCTCCGGAGTTGGCATTGGTTTCGTCAATTCCACTCGTGTGGGATGCCAGATCGACGTTTACGAGGGAGTGGCCGTAAAGGACACCAAGAAGGTGCTCGTCCTCGGCAACTCCTTCACCCACTATTATTCCACCGACTTCATGCTGAAGGAAATAGCCCACTCCCAGGGCCATATCCTCAATATGCACGCCAACCTCAAGGGTGGCCAGACCTTCGGACAGCACTGTGCGCTTGCCCGCAGCCTCGCTGCCATAGGGGAGGGAGACTTCGATATCGCCCTTCTTCAGGACCAGTCCGCCAGGCATTCTAAGTATTACTCCGATCCTGTGGCAAACTCGGAGGTAATGTCCGATACGAAGGACCTGGTCGGCCGTATCCGTAGGTATTCGCCGGGAGTGAAAATCGTGATCGAGAACACCTGGTCATACGCTGCGTCCGATTATATGGGATTCGGCAGCTACGAGCGCTTCGACGCTGCGCTCGCCTGGGGAGCTAAGGAGGTTTGCCGTGAGACGGGATCCATAGTGTCGCCCATTGCGGCGGCTTTCGACAAGGCCCGCGAGGAAGGAATAGAGTTGTATGTAAAGGATGAGAAGCACCCGGACATCACCGGTGCATACCTGAAGTCCTGCGTGAATTATCTGCTTCTCTTCGGGGAGCCTTTCGACGCCAATGTGCCCGACTGCAAGGTCGAGCCGGAAACCGCGGCCAAACTCAGAAAGATCGCGGCGGAAACAATATTCGGGAAATAATTTAAGCCTTTTCGCCGAAGGCGAGGTCGCCGGCGTCACCGAGGCCGGGGACTATGAAGGCGTGGCTGGTAAGCTCTTCGTCGATGGCTGCGGTCCAGAGCGTTGCGCTGGAAGGAAGGCCTTTCTTGAGGGCATCCACCGCATAGTTGCAGGTGATAGGGCATACTATGTGGGTGCAGAGCGGCTTGCCGCCGTCCTGTACCAGCCTGCGGTATGCGATCAGGATGGATGCTCCGGTCGCCATCAGGGGATCTACTATTATCAGAACCTTTCCGCTAAGGTCGGGAACCGTGCAGTATTCGGTGTTGACGTGGAATTTGTCGGCCGCATCGTATTTGCGGTAGGCGGCTACGAATGAACTCTCGGCTGCGTCGAAGAAAGAAAGTATTCCCTCGTGCATGGGCAGTCCCGCCCTCAGGATGCTGGCGACCACGACTTTCTTGGTGGGAAGGTTGATGGTGGCCGTTCCGAGCGGGGTTTCAACGTCCTTGGCCTTGTAGTCCAGGGTTTTGCTGATTTCGTAGGCGAACACTTCGCCCACCCTCCGCAGGTTGGTGCGGAAACGCATGCTGTCTTTCTGGATTTTCTTGTCGCGGATTTCCGCGATGAAGCTGTTGAGGACCGAATTGTTTTCGCCGAGATTGTATAGTTTCATAAGGGCAAATATAATTATTTTTTCTTACTTTTGCGATTCACACGACTTATCGAGAACGATGGAAAAAGTACGATGCCTGATAATCGGGGGAGGCCCTGCCGGATATACAGCAGCCATCTATGCCTCCCGCGCCGGCCTCTCTCCAGTGCTCTATGAAGGGCCCGAACCCGGAGGACAGCTAACGACTACTACCATGGTGGAGAATTTCCCCGGCTTCCCCGGGGGAGTTGACGCCAACACCCTCATGGACGCCATGCGCAGTCAGGCGGAGGGAGTGGGTGCGGACATACGTCGCGGCATCGTCACCAAGGCGGACCTTTCCGGAAGGCCGTTTAAGATCGAGATAGACGGGGAGCCGGCCGTTGAGGCGGAATCCCTCATTATCGCAACTGGCGCTGCTGCCAAGTATCTCGGTCTTCCGTCCGAGCGCAAGTTCCGCGGCAGCGGAGTATCCGCCTGCGCCACCTGCGACGGTTTCTTCTACCGCAAAAAGGACGTGGCCGTGGTCGGCGGCGGCGATACCGCCTGCGAGGAAGCCACTTATCTTGCCGGACTCTGCCGCAAGGTTTACATGATAGTGCGCAGGGACGTTTTCCGTGCGTCCGAAGCCATGCAGAAACGCGTTGCGGGCACGCCCAACATCGAAGTTCTCTGGAACTGCAATACCCGCGAGGTACTGGGCGACGAATCCGGAGTGACCGGGGTTCGCATCGAACGCAAGGATGGCGAGGTTTTTGATATATCGGTGGACGGCTTTTTCCTCGCTATAGGACACCATCCCAACTCCGACTTGTTCAAAGAGTGGGTGGCGACCGACGAAAACGGCTACATTGTCACGGACGGCTGCTCATCTCACACGAATGTGGAGGGTGTATTCGCCGCCGGAGACGTGCAGGACCCCCATTACCGCCAGGCCGTTAATGCGGCTGCCTCGGGATGCAGGGCTGCGCTGGATGCAGAAAAGTTTTTGAAAAAATGAAATTTGCGAAATACATTGTTGCGGCCGCTGTAGCCGTGTTTGCAATACTTCCCGGGTGCAAGTCGCAGTACGAGGCACTGCTGAGCGGAAATGACGTGGACGCCAAGTACCAGGCGGCTTTCAGCTATTTCAATAAGGGTAAGTACAAGAAGGCAGCCGACCTCTTCGAATCGCTTTCGGTACTCACCGGCGGAACCAGCAGGGACGACACCGTACAGTTCTACTGGGCGCTCAGCAACTACCGTTATAAGGATTACTACACTGCGGAAGCCAATTTCCGCAACTTCCTGGACAAGTTCCCCCGCAGCCCCTTCTCTGAGCCGGCAGAATTCATGCGCGTGGACTGCCTTTACAGGAGCACGTACCGCTGGGAGCTCGATCAGGCGCCCACGTACTCCACTCTGGTCGCCATCAGCGAGTACAAGATGAAGTATCCAGGCTCGGTGCATTCAGCCGTCTGCACCAGGATGGAGGAGGAACTCAACGAGCGTCTGGACCGCAAGGCCTACGAGAACGCCTGCATTTACTATAAGATGGAGGATTACAAGGCCGCGCGCGTGGCGCTGCGCAACGTCCTGAAGGACGACGCCGAGAACATCTACCGCGAGGATATCCTCTACTACACCGCATTGTCGTCGTACAAATACGCCGACCTGAGCGTGCCGGAAAAGCAGAAGGAGCGCTTCATGGTGTTCGTGGACGATTACTTCAACTTTATCGGGGAGTATCCCGATTCGTCCCGATGCAAGGAACTTGGCCATCTTTATAAAAAGGCGAAAGAAAAAATTTGAAACTTCCGCCATCCCGCGGAAGGTATAACCAGTATGGAAACAAAGAAAATACCTACCAACACCGTTACGAGGGACATCAAGTATCTCTCCGAACCTACGGGAAACATCTACGAAACCGTCGTCATACTATCCAAGCGTGCTAACCAGATAGCACTTGCCGAGAAGAAGGAACTCAACAAGAAGCTCGAGGAATTCCGCGGCGAACGCGACACCAAGGACGAGGTGTTCGAGAATAAGGAACAGATCGAAATCTCGAAGTACTACGAGCGTCAGCCGAAACCCGACCTCGTGGCCATCTCTGAATTCGAGGACGGGGACCTCTACTACCGCACCGCCAAGGGCGAAGAGTGATTAAATCCCTTCACATAGAGAATTACGTACTGACAGGCTCCCTGGATATCAGTTTTCCGGAGGGCCTGAGTATCATTACGGGCCAGACCGGAGCCGGTAAAAGCCTGCTGCTCGGTGCGGTTTCGCTTCTGACAGGGGCCAAGGGCGATGTGGGGATGATTCCTCCGTCTGCCGAAAGCTGTGTCGTGGAAGGCGAGTTTACCGTTCCGGAAGAGGCTCTTCCCATTCTGGAAGAAGCCGAGGCCGATGCCGACGGAGGAGTCCTGTTCATTCGCAGGGTAATCAACCGCAACGGCCGTTCGAGGGCCTTCGTGGGCGATTCGCCGGTGCCGGTACAGGTCCTGCAGGATCTCGGCCGCCATCTGGTGGATATCCACGGCCAGCACCAGAGCCTGCTTCTCGCAGATGCCCGTTTCCGTATGAAGGTCCTGGATTCCGTGGCTCATACTGCGGAAGACCTTTCTGCATGTAAAGCCTCGTGGAAGGAGCTTCAGGGCCTGAAGTCCCAGTTGGAAGAGACTTCCGAGAGCCTTCGCAGGGCCGCGGCCGACAAAGAATACAACGAGGCGCGTTTCCGTCAGCTCGACGACGCCCACCTTCGCGAGGGAGAACTCGAAGAACTCGAGGCCGAACAGAAGCGTCTCTCCCACGCAGAGGCCATAAGTGAGGCCCTGGCCCAGGCATCCGCTATATTCGAACCCGGCGATGCCCCCGGGCTGGAGTCTTCGATTAAGGAGGCTGCCCGCCTGATAGGCAAGATAGAAGAATTCGTTCCCTCCCTATCGGGTATTTCCGAGCGCCTTCAGTCGGCAAGGATAGATATAGCGGACATACGCGAAAGCGTGGCGGACGCCGCATCTGCGGCTGATGTTTCGCCCGACCGTCTTCAGATTGTGGAAGACCGTATGGGCTTGATATACGACCTCCTGCAGAAATTCGGATGCCGGGACGAGGCCGCTCTTATAGCGGAGAAGGCCCGTTACGCCGAGGTCGTTTCCGGGACGGATGCCCTGGAGGAAAGGATTGCATCCCTCCGCAAGGAGATAGATTCGGTGCAAAAGCGCCATGCCGCCCTCTGCGAAGCGCTTCATGATGCGCGTTCGAAAGCCGCTCCCGGTCTTGCCTCCGACATTCAGGAATCGCTGCGTTTCCTGGAACTGGACCGTGCCGTATTCGGCATAGAGGTACGCGAGGCGCCTGCGGGTCCGGAGGGTTCCGACGCCATAGTGTTCACGTTTGACGCCTCGGGACGCAATCCGGAAGATGTCGCGCGCTGCGCATCAGGCGGCGAACTTTCCCGCATCATGCTCAGCCTCAAGGCAATAATGGCCCGTTACAGCGGTATGCCCACACTTTTCTTCGACGAAATCGACACGGGTGTTTCCGGCAGCGCCGCCGACCGTATGGGCCGCATGATATGCGACATGGGCTCCGACATGCAGGTCATAGCCATAACGCACCTGCCCCAGGTGGCTGCCAAGGGAAACGCCCATTTCGTGGTGGAAAAATCTTTCAGCGACGACGGATCCTTCCCCGTTACGGGAATGCACCGCGTGGATGGGGATGACAGGGTAATGGAAATCGCCCGCCTTCTCAGCGGGGAGCGTATTACCGAAGAAGCCGTCGCGAATGCGCGCAGCCTTCTTTACAGCAACACAACTTTATAATCGGGGGTAAACAGTACCCTGCGCACGGCCGCATTGGTCTTTCCCGTATCGGTACCCGGTACGAAGCGGAAGGATGTCTGCAGGCCTGATTCTGAATACTCGCAAAGTTTCGCAGGCCAGTTCCTTCCGTACCTGGCGCATATATTCACGAAGTAGTGGAGGGTATCGTAGCCGTGAAGGGCGAAGGAGTTGGGTTCGGCTTCGAACAGGGCCCTGTATGCCAGCACGAATGATTTGACGGCCTCCGACGTGTAGTCGGTGTAATAGGCAGCCGTCATGTGGGTGTTGACGTTGTGCAGGTTTTCGGTCTCTATAGTGTTGTAACTCCTTATCTTGGAGGATGCGTACAGTGCCACGTCGTATTTCTTGTACGCCATCAGGTTGATGTTGCGCACGGCATCGTTAACGAACGATTCGTCCTCGGATGCGATAATGTAGCGGGTGGTGCCGTGTACGCTGGCTCGGGCCGTGAACTTGTTCTGGATTTCCAGGCCTTCGAGGATGCCGTATTTAATCGTGCGATAGCGCAGGCCTGCTGCATTGAGGCTGTCCAGGATATTGCGTGCGTTGGCGGAAGGCTGGCTGTCGGACGAAAGAAGCACTATCAGGCTGTCGGCGGGCTGCATGTCCTCTGCAAGCCAGCGTACCACCTCGCCGTTCTGGCTGCTGGAGGGTGTGGGTGCCTGGATAATCCGCTCGGTGCGGGTGCGTTCAGCGGTCTTGGGATCCAGCGGGGATACCATGTATTTGCCTCCCGGGCAGCGGTTGAGGCTGGCCTCTATGCCGGCGTCGGTAATGGGACCTATGATTACGTCCGAGCGCATCATCTGGAAAAGGTCCGTGAGGGCCGTGTTCTCGGTATCCAGAGTGATAAGCTCAAGCTTGACTCCGGAGTTGCCAAGATCCCTTGCTGCGAGCAGCATTCCCGAATAAAAGTCCACGCTGGTGTCGCTGAGACGGCTGTTCCCGAAGGGCAGCATAACGGCCACGCGGATAACTTCCGGCATGTCGTAAACAAACGCTGCGGCGCTGTCGGCGGGATTCTTGAGCGTATCCGAAGGGCTTGTCATGGTTTCGTCCGGAGCGGCGGGAACAATTGTTTCCTGTACGGGTTGGGCGGCTTCGACCGTTGCGGGTGCCGGGCTGACCGGAATGAAAATGACCTGACCTGCCTTGAGCCCGGCGTGTTCCAGGTCGAGGTTGCGGTTGGCGTCGTAGATATCCTGTACGCTCACTCCATAGGCTTTGCTGATAGACCAGAGCGTCTGTTTTGCGGTTACCACGTGCGCGTAGAAAGACTTTCCGTCCACGCGTACCTTGTCCTTACTGTGCTCGATGACGGGAACCTCATATTCCTGCGCCCCGAGAGGTGCGCAGAGACAGAGGGAGAGAATCAGTATGCCTGCAAGCCTTGCTTTCATAAACTCTCTGCAAAGTTAAGCAATTCTGTGCAAAAACCTTTCCAGGAGAGACGTTCCTTTTCGCGGCGTATGCTTTCGACGCAGGAAGCCCGTAGCGCCTCGTCCGAGAAATACCTGAGAATAGCTTCCCTGATGAGATCCGGCTCGGGTTTTTCCGCTACGAGTCCGGTTCCCGTATCGCCCACGCTCTCGCGAAGTCCTCCGACGTCGCTGACTATCATCGGGACTTCGAAGTGATAGGCCGCCGCACCCACACCACTTTGGGTTGCACTGCGATAGGGAAGTACCGTTACGTCGGCGGCCGAGAAGAAATCCTTGACCTCGGCGTCGGCGATATAGCGCTGAAAGACATGGATGCGGTCTTTCCCCGGGATGGAATCGATAATCGCCTGATACTTATCGAAGGAGCCGTAGCATTCTCCGGCTATTATCAGCTTATAATCTTCCGGCAGTGTGCGGAATGCTTCCAGAAGTATGTCCAGACCCTTGTATTCGCGTATCAGCCCGAAGAAGAGCAGGTTTTTCCCGCCGGGGGCAATGCCCAGACGACGTTCGGCTTCTTCCCTGGGGATACGTTCGCCGAAGTGGGAGAAAAGGGGATGGAAGGCAACGTGGCAGCGTGCGGAAGGTTTTATGGAGTGCAGTTCCTCCGCTACCGACCCGCTGAGGGTAAGGCAGCCGTCCACTCCACCGAGGAAGTATTTCGTAAGAGGCTTGTCGAAGAAGTGCCTTTCGTGAGGGATGATGTTATCGGTAATCGCCAGTACCTTGCAGTTGCGGGGCATGAGTCTCGCCACGGTGCCGAGCGAAGGTGCGAAGTATGGCATCATGTACCGCAATATCAGCAGGTCGGGCTTCCACCGGCGGATCTTGCGTGCCGCGCACGGCCAGTTGAACGGATTTGCGGTGTCCAGTACGGCTTCGGCATCCACCGGAATAGAAATATCCCCGGCAGACACATACTGCGTCTTTCCGGGGAAGAGGAATCCCGGGTACTGCCGGGAATAATTGAATGCCTTGACGTCCGCTACCTTTCCCAGTTCACCTATCATGCTGGCATTGAACTGGGCAATACCTCCGCGGAGCGGATAAAAGCTGGAAAGGATGGCAATCCTCACTTGGACTTTTCCTTCACGTAGGCTGCATTGAGCCCTTCGAGGATCTCGTCGGTGATATCCAGTTCGGGATCTGCGATCGCCACGGGGGCGGGCAGGATAGCACCCTGGGTGGAGAGTATCATCGCATACTGCTTCTCAGTGTTGAAATCTTCGAGGAAGCTCTTGATGGCGTCGCCGAGCTGGTTCATCATAACCTGCTGCTCCTCAGCCATTTCCTGCTGCTTCTGGAGCTGATACTGCTGGAAGTTCTGCTGCTGCTCCTGGAGCTTCTGGCTCTGGACTTCGGCCGTGCTGCGGGTAAGGAGACCCTTGTCGACTTTCTCCTGGAAGGCCTTGATATCCTTCTCGAGCTTGCTTCCACGGCGGTTGAGTTCCTGCTGTATGCTGTTAACCTTGGTTTCCACCACGGAGCGAAGGTCGTTGGCCATGTCGTACTCGTCCAGGACGCGGTCGAGGTTGAAGTAAACGATGGCGCCCTTCTGGGCGGCGGACTGCACTTCTTCGCCGGAGGCGGAAGCGCCCTTTCCCTTGTCGTTGCATGATACAGCGATCAGGGCCGCCGCTGCGATAAGGAGGATGGATGCGATTCTTTTCATATAAGTATTAATTATTCGTTTCGAGTAAAATCTTACAAATTTAAGCAAATTATTCTAAATGCAAGAAAGATATGCCTTGATGGTGTTCTCCAGGCCCATGTAGAGGGCATCACAGATAATTGCGTGGCCTATTGAGACTTCGTCCGTCCAGGGTATGGTCCTGATGAAATAACCGAGATTCTGAAGGTTGAGGTCGTGCCCGGCGTTGAGCCCCAGCCCGCAGTCCCTTGCAGCTTCGGCGGTGCGGACGTAAGGGGCTATGGCAGCCTCGGGACCTCCGGCGAATTGTTCTGCATAGGCGGCGGTGTAAAGCTCAACCCTGTCGGCGCCGCATTCCCTGGCGGCAACGGCCATTTCAGGCACGGGATCTATGAAGATGGAAACCCTGATGCCTTTTGAGTGGAAGAGGGAGCATATCTGCGTAAGGAATTCCCTGTTGGCGATGCAGTCCCATCCCGAATTGGAGGTGATTGCGTCGTGGGCGTCGGGTACGAGTGTAACCTGGTCCGGAACCACCTCAAGCACCAGGTCCCGGAAGGACTGAATGGGATTGCCCTCAATGTTGAATTCGGTGCTTACCAGGGGTCGTATCGTCCGTACGTCGGAATAACGTATATGCCTTTCGTCGGGGCGGGGATGGACCGTGATGCCCTGGGCGCCGAAGCGCTCGCAGTCGAGTGCTGCCTTGGTCACGTCCGGCATATTGCCTCCCCGGGCGTTCCGGAGCGTAGCTATCTTATTAATGTTAACGCTAAGTCGTGTCATCAGGTACAAATATACGCAGAAAACGTTATATTTGACAAAAAGAACCCACATATGAATAAACTGTACCAATACGCCCTGGCCGCCATGGTCGTTGCGTCCTGCGCGCGCGGGCCTCAGCCGTGCGGACATCGCACAGACCCCCTTTCAGACTCCGCTTGGGAATCATCTTCCTGGATCTCGGCCGCCGATGCTCCGGTGGTAGAAGGACGGGTGCATACAAAGGAAAACTGCCGTGCTGCGGACGGATCCTACTGGTTCGTGGCCGACCCCGTCAACTCACGTAAGCTTGTTTCCGCGACGTGGATGACGGCGGGCCTCGGGGTTTATTCCCTCTATGTGAACGGAAAGCCGGTGGGGCAGGAAGTGCTGAAGCCCGGTTTTACCCATGCTGCGAAGACCAAACGCTCGTTCACGTATGACGTTACAGATGCAATGAATACCACATCCGGAGCCGGCAACGTGCTCGCAGTCTGCATGACACCAGGGTGGTGGGCGGACAAGATAGTCACCCCCAACGGGCACGAAGGCATGGTGGGTCGCAAATGCGCCTTCCGCGGCGTTCTGTCGCTTGTTTACGACGACGGCTCCGAGGAACTGTTCGGCACGGACACCCTTAATTGGAAGGCCGGCACCTCGGGTCCCGTGATGCACGCCGACATCTTCGACGGCGAAGAGTACGACGCCCGTGTGGAGCCTGCATACCTCAATCCCGAAAAATTGGGAATCCCGGAGTTGAATACGGAGTTCGAGGGTGAGATCCTCCCCTCGGCCGGTGCTGAAATATACATGCGCGACGACATAGCCCTCCCTCCTGTAAAGACGTACGTATGGAAGGGGTTTGAAGGGGATGGTCCGGACGCATACGGTAAGGTCGTGGTTTTGAGGGAGTATTCTCCCCGTGGTACGGTCACGCTGAATCCGGGCGAAACGCTCGTGGTCGATTTCGGGCAGAATGCCGCCGCCGTGCCATCCTTCCGCTTCCGTGCGAAGGAGGGGACCGTTCTTACCTGCCTCCCCGGAGAAATGGTGAACGACGGCAACGGTGCCTTCTCCAGGGGCATGGACGGGCCTGAGGGTAGCGTCCATCGCACCAATCTCCGCATCCCGGATGAGGGCTTCATCCTCAAATATACCTTCGGACCCTCGAAGGGCTACGTTAATTATTATCCGGAACGCACTTTCTTCGGATACCGCTACATCTCCGTCACTGCGACTGACAAGGTAAAGATCAGCAGCATTGCATCCATCCCTGTTACTTCTATCGCAAAGGATTTGGAAATTGGATCGGTCAAGACCGGGAGCGATGATGTCAATAAGCTGATATCCAATACCATATGGGGTCAGCTTTCGAATTACCTTTCGGTGCCTACGGACTGCCCGCAGCGCAACGAACGTCTCGGCTGGACCGCCGACACCCAGGTGTTCACCGAAACGGGAACCTTCTTTGCCAATACGGACGCCTTCTTCCACAAATGGATGCGCGATATGCGCGACAGTCAGAGCGAAACCGGTGCTTTCCCGGGAGTGGCTCCCACGGCACAGTACGGCGGCGACATGATGCGCCTCGGCTGGGCTGATGCCGGAATCATAGTGCCATGGACCATATGGAAACAGTTCGGCGACGCTTCGATGGTGAATGAGAACTGGGAGGCTATGGACCGCTATATGCGCCATGTGTATGAAAACCACTACGATCATAAGACCTTGTCCGCCGAGAACAGAAACTATCAGTGGGCGGACTGGCTCAGTTACGAACCTCTCGAGAGCCATGGCAGCGGAACCTTCATAAAGGACGCGAACGGCCGCCGCGTGCCTATTCCGGAAACGGTGGAATACTGGAACTACCTCAGCTCATGTTACTGGGCCCTGGATGCGGAGATGATGGCAGACATGGCGGAGGCTACCGGCCGCAACGCAGAGGAATACAGGGAGATGGCAGCGGATGCCAGGGAGTACCTGAGAAACGGTTTCCTTGCTGACGACGGCAGTTTTAAACTGGAAGTACTGAACACCATGCAGACCCCCATTCTATTCGCGCTCAAGACCGGAATCGTGGAAGGGGATGCCGCCGTGGCGGCCACTGCAAGGCTGCGCGAAAACATAGCTGCTGCCGGCGGATGCCTGAGCACCGGCTTCCTCGGAACGTCGATACTCATGGACGTGCTGAGCGAGAACGGAATGTCCGACGTGGCATACGACCTGCTTTTCCAGCACAAAAACCCCAGCTGGCTTTACTCGGTGGATAACGGTGCCACCACTATCTGGGAACGCTGGAACAGCTACACCCTCGACAAAGGTATGGGGCCGAAGGGGATGAACAGTTTCAACCATTATGCCTATGGCAGCGTCTGCGCATGGATATGGAAAACTGCGGCCGGAATAGCGTCCGACCCCGCGGAGCCCGGTTTCAAGCATATCATAATGAGCCCGGTGCCGGACAAGCGGCTCGGTTCCCTGAAAGCTTCCTACAAGTCCGCGGCAGGTCTGATAAAGAGCTCCTGGAGCTATAAGGGAGACATTTGGACCTGGAGTTTCACGGTGCCGGAAGGCGCTTATGCGACAGTTACTCTGCCCGGTGAAAGCGATTCTTCCGATTATGGCCCCGGCTCATACACTTTGAGCAAGGAAATGACAAAATAAAGTGCTATCTTTGCAGGATTATATGAAGATAGCGTACTACATAAAGAAGCAGGAACTACGCGCGGACGCGGGAGTGCTGTCTCTTCTGGATACACTCCGTAGCGGCGGAGCGCTTCTTTATGAGTTGAAAGATGCTGCCGACCTTCAGGACGGGACGGATCTCCTGCTTAGCTTCGGGGGAGACGGCACCTATCTGAGCGCTGCCCACAGGGTGGCCGAGGCCGGTATTCCCATCCTGGGCGTAAACCTCGGGAGGCTCGGTTTCCTCTCGGAATACCGCCTGCAGGAAGTAGCCGGCCCCGTGCTGGAGGGCTCCTGGACCATCGAGGAAAGGGATATGCTGCGGGTTTCCATAGAAGGGTTTGACATTCCTTCCATTTGGCCCTACGCACTCAACGAGGTGAGCCTTCACCGCGCCGACGCCGAAATGGTCGGAGTGGACGTGTGCATAGGGGAGGAGCGCCTGCCTGCATATTGGGCGGACGGAGTGCTTCTGGCCACGAGTTCCGGTTCGACTGCCTACAGCCTGAGTGCCGGCGGTCCCATCTGTACGCCGGACGCACGCGTACGGCTGCTTACCCCGGTGGCTCCCCACAATCTCAACCTGAGGCCCCTGGCATTTCCCTGCGAGCGAGTCGTCACCCTTTCGGGCCGCGCCCGCTCCGGGCATCTCACGCTTACCCTCGACAACAGGTCGTACGACATACCCGAGCACCGCATCGTCCGTGTGGACGGAGCACCCTTCAGGCTCAAGCGTGTGCGTCTCGGCAAATCCAATTTCATAGATGCACTCCGGAGCCGTTTCTTCTGGGGGCAGGACGTAAGGAACCAGGCGGAATGATCAATCACGTATCCATAATAATGGACGGCAACGGCCGTTGGGCGAAAGAGCGCGGGAAGCCGCGTGTGTACGGGCATATGGAAGGAGTCGCCAGTGTCAGGGCCGTTACCGAGGCATGTGTGGAGTGGGGTATACCCTGGCTCAGCCTTTTTGCTTTCTCGGAAGAGAACTGGGGCCGTCCGCAGGAGGAGGTTTCCCGTCTGATGGAGCTTATGGCCGAGTCGATGGTTAAGGAGAAGGAGACCCTGCTCGGAAATGGCGTGCGTTTCCGCGTGCTTGGCAACCGTGCAAGGCTTTCCCCGGCGCTGGACGCCGCTATTACTAAACTGGAGGAAGAGACCGCCGGTGGCGACAAGCTCACCCTCATCGTCTTCCTGAGTTACAGCGGACGCTGGGATATACAGCAGGCCGCGGAGCGTATGGCCGCCGAGGGAGGGAAGGATATAGCAGACTATCTGGTTACCGCCGGGGTACCCGATCCCGACCTGATAATCCGCACTTCCGGCGAAAAGCGGATAAGCAATTACCTGCTGTGGCAGGCTGCTTATTCCGAATTCGTTTTTACGGATACACTTTGGCCTGATTTTAGAAAGGAGAGTTTCCGCGCCGCGCTGGACGAGTTTGCCTCCCGGGACAGGCGTTACGGTAAAGTCAAATGACCAAGATGATTAAGAGGATAAGTATATTCCTTGCTTCGCTGTTGCTGGCGACGGCGGCCTGGTCGCAGGAGACGGGGGGAGTGGAAGTCGATTACAGCCGTCCGCAGAAGTACAAGGTGGGAGGCATTTCGGTTACCGGAAACCACTATTTCAGCCAGGATCAGATTATTTCGCTTACGGGACTTCAGCCCGGCATGGAAATCACGGTGCCCAGCGACGAGCTTTCTTCCATAGTCCGCAGGCTCTGGCTACAGAGGTACTTCGAGGACGTTGCCATGGACATAGACCATCTGAGCGCCGACCGTGACAGCGCATACCTTCGCATCAACATTGTTGAAAGACCTAGGGTGTCGCGTTGGACCTTCTCCGGAGTGAAGTCCGGCGAAAAGAAGGACCTCCAGGAGCGGCTCAATCTCCGCCGCGGAGGTGAGTTCTCCGACTATGTGGACAAGACAGCCTCCGACATAATCAAAAAGTTCTTCGCCGAGAAAGGCTTCCTGCAGTGCCAGGTTAAGGCCGAGGTCCAGAAAGATACAATCATCAAAAACGCCATACGCGTCAACTTCGCGGTAGACCGTGGAAGCAAGGTCAAGGTCCAGGAGATCAATTTCAGCGGAAACGAGCATCTCACCGACTATAAGCTCGCCCGCTCCATGAAGAAGACCAAGGCCAAAAAGTTCTATAACTTCTTCCATACCAAGAAGTTCGACGCCAAGGAGTATCCCAACGACAAGAAAACTCTGCTGAGCGCGTTCAACGAGGCCGGTTACCGCGACGCCCGTATCGTACGCGACAGTGTCTATTATGTCGAGCCCGGCCGTCTGGGTATCGACATCGAGGTCGAAGAGGGCGATAAATACTATTTCCGTGATATCTCGTGGACGGGCAACTCCGTTTATACCGCAGATGCCCTGAACGAGGTGCTCTCCATCAAGAAGGGCGACGTTTACGACGTCGTCACCATGGAAAAACGCCTCTTCGGCGGCGGAAAGCAGGGCGACTATGACGTTTCCAAGCTCTACCGCGACAACGGTTACCTCTTCTTTAACCTCACTCCGGTCGAGACAAACATCCAGAACGACTCGGTGGACGTCGAGATGCGTATTTCCGAAGGCAAGCAGGCTACGCTCAACAACATAGTCATCAACGGCAACGACCTCACCAGCGAGAAGGTGGTGCGCCGCCAGGTGTTCACCCGTCCCGGCTATCTTTTCAGCCAGACCGACTTCGAGCGTTCCGTGCGTGAGATCGCTTCGCTTGGTCAGTTTGACCCTGAAGCGATAATGAAGGAAGGCGGATACTCCATCGTGCCCAACCAGATGAACAACACGGTCGACATCATCTACAATGTTACCGAAAAGCCTTCCAGCCAGCTGGAGCTTTCCGGAGGATGGGGCGGAAGGACCTTCGTGGCCACCGCCGGCGTGTCGTTCAATAACTTCTCTACCCACCGCTTCTTCGAGAAGGGCGCATGGCGCCCGGTTCCTCTCGGGGATGCCCAGACGCTTTCGTTCCGTTTCCAGACCAACGGAACCTATTATACCGCACTTTCGGCCAGCTTCGTGGAGCCCTGGCTCTTCGGCAAGAAGCCCACGTCGCTCAATCTCTCGGCGTATTACACCCGCCAGACCAATTCGATGGGTATCTATTACCTGTCGCACGACCGTATGATGGAAATCTACGGTTTCTCCGGGTCGCTCGGCCGCAGGCTCAAATGGCCGGACAACTACTTCGTGATGTACACCGGCGTAAGCTGGCAGACATATAAACTCACCAACTGGTATTCGGGTTATTTCATCTTCGACGACGGAAAGGCCCACAACCTCAGCTTCTCGCTCAACCTGGTCCGTAATTCATCCGACCAGCAGATCTATCCCCGTCAGGGATCCGAGTTCTCGCTCGGCCTGCAGTTCACTCCTCCGTATTCGATGCTGCGCAAGCATTCCTACGACGCATCCGGCAACCGTATCGAAGTGGACAACTGGAGGGACATCAATTACGATAACTGGACCGCGGGAGACCGTTACAAGTGGATCGAGTACCATAAATGGAAATTCTCCGCAGCCAACTACACCAAACTCATAGGGGACTTCGTGCTCATGACCAAGGCGCAGTTCGGTTATCTCGGATATTACAACCGCAAATGGGGTTATTCTCCTTTCGAAGGCTTCCTCGTGGGAGGTGACGGAATGTCGGGATACAGCACCTACGGCTCCGATATCATCCCCCTGCGCGGTTACGAGAACTACTCCCTTACCCCGTACATGTCCACGACCTACAACTCCGGCGGACGTGCGTACGCGGGTAACGTTTACGACAAGTTTACGGTGGAATTCCGCTATCCCGTCATTCTCCAGCCCTCTTCGACCATCTTCGTACTGGGCTTCCTGGAGGGCGGTAACTGCTGGTCGGACATCCGCAACTTCAATCCTTTCCAGATCAAACGCAGCGCCGGCGTAGGTGTTCGCATCTTCTTACCGATGATTGGTCTGCTCGGAATCGACTGGGGTTACGGCTTCGACGACAGCAGCATCGGTGGAAGCCAGTTCCACTTCATCATAGGACAACAATTTTAAATGAAACTGATATGAAAAAAATGCTTTTGACGGCAGCGGCCATGTTTGCGGGCGTTTTAGCCTTCGCACAGGCTCAGTTTGCACACGTTAACTTCCAGGAACTCGTGCAGCTCATGCCCGAGGCTGACCAGGCACGTGCGACTATCGCAGCTTCCAGCAAGGAGGCTCAGGACACATACCAGACCATGGTAGAGGAGTTCAACAAGAAATATGCGGACTACGAGAAGAATACCGCAAGCTGGTCGGCGGCCACCCGCAAGACCAAGGAAGACGAACTGACCGATCTCCAGAAGCGCATCCAGCAGTTCAGCCAGAGCATCCAGCAGGAGCTCGCCGAGCAGCAGGACCAGCTGATGGCTCCTATCTACAAGAAGGCCCAGGAGGTCATTCAGGATCTTGCCAAGAAGGCAGGTTGCGTCTATGTATTCGATAAGACTTCCGTGCTTTACATCGATGAGGCTCAGAGTAAGGACCTCACTGCGGAAGCCCGCACGGCCCTCGGCATTCCTGCCGACAGGACTATGGAAAGCCTCCAGGCTGAACTCCAGGCACAGGCACAGGCGCAGCAGCAGTAGTCTTTTATGGAACATAAGATTATCGACGTCCAGGACGTCGTAATTCGTTTCGCGGGAGATTCCGGTGACGGCATGCAGCTCACCGGGTCTCTTTTTGCAAACATGTCCGCCATCTACGGCAACGGACTCTCCACTTTTCCCGATTATCCCGCCGAGATACGCGCCCCTCAGGGGACGGTGTCCGGCGTTTCGGGTTTTCAGGTGCACATAGGCAGCGAGAAGGTTAACACCCCCGGTGACTACTGCGACCTGCTGGTGGCGATGAATCCGGCTGCACTGATGGCAAACGCCAAATGGTGCAAACGCAACGCCATGATACTTGTGGACGAGGACTCCTTCGACGAGGCCGGACTCCGCAAGGCCGGCTTCAAGACGGACAATCCTTTCGCGGAGCTCGGAGTGGACGACAGGGTCCTCGTGGTGGTTCCCATTACCACTCTCACCGAGGAAAGTCTCAAGGACAGCGGGATGGACATCAAGGCCATCCACAAATGCAAGAATATGTTCACGCTTGGCATGGCGTGCTTCGTATACGACCGTCCGCTGGACTATATCTTCGAATACCTCGAGAGCAAGTTTGCGAAGAAACACCCCGAAGTGATAGAGCCGAACAAGAAGGTGCTGAAAGACGGCTTCAACTATGCGGCCAACCTGCAGGTGATAGCCGACACCTATCATATTGCGCCTTCGCATCCGAAGAAGGGTACATACCGTAACATCACCGGTAACCAGGCCGTGGCATGGGGACTTCTCGCCGCATCCGAAAAGAGCGGACTGCCCCTGTTCTGTGGGTCGTACCCCATCACGCCGGCGACGGGCATACTCGAGGAACTGGCCATCCATAAGAGCCTCGGCGCAAAGACGCTTCAGGCGGAAGATGAGATAGCGGGCATTTGCACCGCGATAGGTGCTTCGTACGCCGGTAACCTTGCCGTTACCACCACATCAGGCCCGGGCCTGTCGCTTAAGACGGAGGCCCTTGGACTTGCGGTAATGGCGGAGCTTCCTCTCGTGGTAGTGGACGTGCAGCGCGCCGGCCCTTCCACGGGCATCCCTACCAAGACGGAGCAGACCGACCTTAACCAGGCCCTGTACGGACGCAATGGTGAGTGCCCCATTCCAGTAATAGCAGCCCATTCTCCCGCCAACTGCTTCGACGCAGCGTTCACTGCGGCGAAGATTGCGCTCGAACACATGACTCCCGTCATGCTTCTTTCCGAAGGATTCCTCGGAAACGGCAGCGAACCCTGGCTGATCCCGTCCATGAAGGATTATCCGGTCATCAAGCCCCCGTTCGCGAAGAGCCTCGGCGCCGACGGAAAGTTCAAACCTTTCGAGCGTGATCCCGAAACTCTCGTTCCCCGCTGGGCCATTCCCGGCCAGAAGGGCTTCGAGCACCGTGTGGGTGGTTTGGAGAAGAATCACGACGGAGTGCTTTCGTCCGATCCCGCCAATCATGCGCTTATGGTCGCCGAACGCGAAGCCAAGGTGCAGAAGATTGCGGACTTTATCCCGGAACTCGAGGTTGACGGCCCCGCATCCGGCAAGTTGCTGGTAGTCGGCTGGGGCGGCACCTTCGGACACATCCTCTCCGCCGTTCACGAAGTGCGTGAAGCCGGAATGACGGTGTCCCGCGCTCACTTCGACTACATCTATCCCGTGCCTCGCAATACGGGAAAGGTGCTTGCGGGCTTCGAAAAGATCCTTGTCTGCGAACTCAACAGCGGACAGTTCGCGAACTATCTCCGCACCCTGTTCCCGACAGCTGACATAGTGAAGTGCAATAAGGTCCAGGGACAGCCGTTCCTTGTGAACGAGATTGTGGACGCAATAAAGGAGGAACTGTAGTATGGCAACTCTTTCATTCAAGGATTTCAAGTCGGACCAGGAAGTGCGCTGGTGCCCCGGATGCGGCGACCATGCCGTGCTGGCGGCCCTTCAGAGGGCGCTTCCCAAGGTAAGTCAGGCGCTCAATTACGAGAAGGAGCGCTACGTTGTGGTATCCGGTATAGGATGCTCGTCCCGTCTTCCTTATTATATGGATACCTATGGTTTCCACGGCATCCACGGCCGTGCCACGGCCATCTCCACCGGAATCAAGGTGGCGAATCCCTGGCTTACGGTATGGCAGGCCTGCGGTGACGGCGACGCCCTCGCAATCGGCGGAAACCATTTCATCCACGCCATCAGGCGTAATATCGACATCAATATCATCCTCTTCAATAACCGCATCTACGGCCTCACGAAGGGGCAGTATTCTCCCACGTCCAAGTTCGGGGCCATTACCAAGACCTCGCCTTACGGAACGGTGGAGCATCCCTTCAACCCCGGAAGCCTGGTGCTCGGTGCCAAGGGCACGTTCTTCGCCCGCAGCCTCGATGTGGAGCTTAAGCTCAACGAGGAAATCATGACGGCGGCGGCCCTGCACGACGGAACTTCCGTTATGGAGATGCTGACCAACTGCGTGATTTTCAACGATGGAGCCCACCGCGAGATTTCCGATCCCGAAGTGCGTGCGGACCGCACCATAGTGCTGCGCGCAGGGGAGAAGATGATCTTCGGAAAGAACCGCGACAGGGGCCTGGTGTACGACGGACGTAAGATTCGTGCCGTGCACATAGGCGAAGGCGGATACAGCGAGGAGGACATCCTTGTCCACGACCCTCACAGCGACAACATCGGTCTCCATATGGCGCTTGCCGATATGAAGGGGCCCGATTATCCTGTCGCACTTGGCGTGATAAGGGATGTGCGCGACGTTACCTACGACGACGGCGTTCGCGACCAGGTTAAGGATGTCATGCTCAAATCGAAGATTCACTGCGTGGACGACCTGCTTCACAGCGGATCCACGTGGGAGGTAGAATAATAAACCACATTTTAAAGCATTATGAAAACCAATGAAATAATGTCCCGTCTCCAGGCGAAGTATCCTGGAGAGAGCGAGTACCTGCAGGCTGTGCAGGAGGTGCTGGAGAGTATCGAAGACGTTTACAACCAGCATCCTGAGTTCGAAAAGGCACGCATAGTGGAGCGTATGGTCGAGCCCGACCGTATCTTTACTTTCCGCGTTACCTGGACGGACGACAAAGGCGAGGTGCGCACCAACCTGGGCTATCGCGTTCAGTTCAACAGCGCGATTGGTCCCTACAAGGGCGGTCTGCGTTTCCACAGGGCCGTTACCCCTTCGATGCTCAAGTTCCTTGGCTTCGAACAGACTTTCAAGAACGCCCTCACCACGCTTCCCATGGGAGGCGCCAAGGGTGGTTCTGACTTCGATCCCGCCGGCAAGAGCGATGCCGAAATCATGCGCTTCTGCCAGGCTTTCATGCTTGAACTCTGGCGCTGCATAGGTCCCGACCAGGATATTCCTGCCGGTGACGTGGGGGTAGGCGGCCGCGAGATAGGCTTCCTGAACGGAATGTACCAGAAGCTCGCCCGCGAGTACCACACCGGAGTGCTTACCGGCAAGGGTATGACCTGGGGTGGTTCGATACTTCGTCCCGAGGCTACCGGATTCGGTGCCCTCTACTTTACCCAGCATCTGCTTCATAAGGCTGGCAAGGACATCAAGGACAAGACTGTGGCAATTTCCGGCTTCGGCAACGTTGCCTGGGGAGCCGTCAAGAAGGCCATGCAGCTCGGTGCCAAGGTGGTGGCCATTTCCGGTCCCGACGGCGTATGCCATGTTCCGGACGGAATGACCGCCGAGATGAACGACTATATGCTTGAGATGCGTGCTTCCAACCGCAATATGGTTGAGGATCTCGCCACCCGTTTCCCGGGCAAGGCAAAGTTCATCGCCGGAAAGAAGGCTTGGAGCATACCCTGCGACATTGCCCTCCCGTGCGCATTCCAGAACGAGCTCAGCGAAGACGATGCCCGTGAACTGAAGGCCAACGGCTGCTGGTGCTGCTGCGAGGTTTCCAATATGGGATGCCAGCCCGGAGCAATACACTTTTTCCAGCACAACGGAGTGCTCTTTGCTCCCGGAAAGGCTGTCAATGCCGGTGGCGTAGCAACTTCCGGTCTCGAGATGACCCAGAACGCCCAGCACCTCAGCTGGACTGCACAGGAAGTGGACGACCGTCTGCATCAGATTATGCAGAGCATCCATGAGCAGTGCGTGCGTTACGGCACCCAGGCCGACGGCAGCATCGACTACGTCAAGGGAGCCAACATCGCCGGCTTCATGAAGGTCGCCAACGCGATGCTGGAACAGGGAATAATCTAAGGCTTATTTCCGGACAAGTTCATCAGCCATCGGGACTGGAGTTCCGGTGGCTGTTTTTATCGGCTGGGGGCAGTCCCAGCTGCGGAGAGAATCGCTGAGTTCCTTTGCCAGGGCGGCAACTATGTCGGGATGCTCCGATGCCACATCGCGGGTTTCGCCTATGTCTTCGCGCAGGTTGTAGAGTTCGAGCCTGCCTTCCCACATTACATAGACGAGTTTCCAATCGCCTTTGCGTATGCTGCTCATGAAGTCCACCTCAGGACGGTATTCCGGTTTCCACTTGTGCGGATAGTTGAATATGACCGCACGCTCCGGATCTGGCGTGGCCTTGCCGCGGATAACGGGTACAAGGTCGATTCCATCAACTGGCTGGGGGACGTTGTAAGAAGAAATGCCTGCCATGTGCAGCATGGTGGGGAAGAGGTCTTCGCACATAACGGGAGCGTCGATGCGGCTGCCTGCCTTGACCTTGCCGGGCCAGCGTATTGCAAGTGGTACGCGTATCCCTCCTTCATATAGCGAACCCTTGCCTTCACGCAGGGGAGCGTTCTGGGTGTGGGGAACTCCGCCCTTGGCCTTGACATCGGCGTTGCCTCCGTTGTCGCTCATGAGGATAATAATGGTGTCGTCCAGAAGATTGTGCTCTTCCAGATAGGCATACAGGTCTCCCAGGCTCTTGTCCACGCCCTCGCACATGGAGGCATAGCGGGCCTGGCCCTTGTCCATACCGCGTCCGCGGTACTTTTTAAAGAAACGTTCGTCGGCCTGGATGGGTGTATGGGTGGCGTAATGGGCCATGTAAAGGTAGAAAGGCTGGCCGTGCGAAACGGGGTAGTCCAGCACCTTGAGGGCCTCCCTGGTCAGGGCCTCGGTGAGATGAGTGTCGGTGCCGTAATACTCCTCCATATTCTGCACGGCGGCATAGTTCCATTTTTCCGGGGTGTTGCCGTAGTTGTCGCGACCCTGGTAGCTGCGTGGCATTCCGGCTTCGGTGCCGGCAACGTTCACGCAGAAGCCCATATTATACGGGTTGGATCCGGGTGTGCCGGACGGCGCCCAGTGGGCCTTGCCTACGTGTATGGTGTAGTAGCCGGCTTCTTTCAATAACTGGGGCAATGGCTTGGCGTAAAGGGTGTTGGGCACTCCTTCCACGGGGCTGACCCCGTTCCAGTTCCATTCCCCGTGCCAGAGGCGGTCACCTTCGGCGGGAGCGCCGGGTACAGTCATGTCCTTGCTTCCGCCCACGGCGTCCGAAGGGACGTTGGCGGTGGGGGAGGTCCAGTTGGTAATCCTTGCCCTTGCGGCGTTGGTACCGGTGATCAGGCTGGCCCTTGTGGGAGTTGATACGGGGCAGGCATATGCATTGCCGAAGATGACTCCTTCGGATGCCAGACGGCACTCATTAGGCGTGTCGAAACGTAGATTGTTGGGATATACTTCTCCGCCGTAGGCGACCTGCCGGTCCACCCATCCGTTGTCGTCTATGAGGAAAAAGATTATGTTGGGTTGTTTCTTTGCCAACGCTGTCGCCGGAAGGGCGAGCACGGGAAGCATAATACCAGCCTTTATTGCGCCTTTTGCCGTTACCATACCTGAGGTCATTTGTTACACAAATGTAGGAAAAATTCTTATATTTGCAGGCTGAACCTAACAGATGATAATAACCCTGTTATATGGCTGACAAAAAATTCAATGTCAAGTATTGTGTACTACTGCCTATCGTGCTCATAGTCACAATCTTCCTCTGGGCCGTGCCCACTTCTTTCTTCGGCATCGACGCCCTTACGGCAACCCAGCAGAGGGTAATCGCCCTCTTTGTGTTCGCGGCCCTCATGTGGATTTTCGAGATCATTCCGAACTGGACCACGTCGCTGCTGGTGATTGTCATCGCCCTGCTTACCGTCTCGAACAAGGGACTTGGCTTCCTTTGCGTTCCCGAGGCTGGAAAGCTCGTGAGCTACAAAGACCTGATGGCCGCATTCGCCGATCCTGTGGTGATGCTGTTCCTCGGTGGATTCGTACTCGCCATCATGGCGGAGAAATACGGACTGGACGTTACCATGGCTCGTTTCCTCCTCAAGCCCTTCGGGCGTAATCCCCGCATGGTGCTGCTCGGCTTCCTCATCGTGATAGCCATTTTCTCGATGTTCATGAGCAACACTGCCACTGCAGCCATGATGCTGGCGTTCCTTGCTCCCGTGCTCGCCGCGCTGCCCGCAGACGACAAGGGCCGCATAGGACTCTCCCTCGCAATTCCCGTAGCCGCCAACCTCGGAGGCATAGGAACTCCCATCGGAACCCCTCCCAACGCGACTGCCGTCCGTTTCCTGGAAGATGCCGGCAAGGCCGTCGGATTCGCTGACTGGACCTTCCGCATGGTTCCCTACGTTCTGATTATGATACTGTTCGCCTGGGTCGTGCTGCAGCTTCTCTTCCCCTTCAAGAGCAAGGAAGTGGTGCTTAACATCCCTGAGAACAAGCGCAAGAAAGACTGGAAGACCGTCGTCGTGTGGATCACCTTCATCGGTACCATCCTCCTGTGGATGACCGAGCAGCTGCACCACGTCAATTCCAACGTGATAGCACTCATACCTCTGGGTGTGCTTACCGCTACTGGCATCTTCACCAAGGAAGATATCAAGGAAATCAACTGGAGCGTGCTCTGGTTGGTGGCTGGAGGATTCGCCCTCGGCACAGCCCTTCAGGGTACCGGACTGGCCAAGGTCCTCATCGAGGCCATACCGTTCGGCACTATGTCGGTTGTGGTCGTGCTCGTGGTAGCCGGCCTGGTCTGCTACTTCCTGAGCAACTTTATCAGTAACAGCGCCACGGCGGCACTGCTCATTCCCATCCTTATCGTGGTTGCGGAAGGCATGGCCGATCCCGATGCCGCCAACAATGCTGAGTTCCTGGCCTTCGGAGGCACTCAGGCAATGATTTCGTTCATCGCCGTCTGCGCTTCCATCGCGATGCTCTTCCCCATCTCCACCCCTCCCAATGCCATCGCTTCCTCTA
>CAMHTE010000022.1 GCA_946187975.1 uncultured Bacteroidales bacterium
GAGGCTCCCGCCGAAGCTCCTGCAGAGGAAGAGGCCCCCGCAGAGGCATAATGCTGGCTTTAGCAAAGATCGTTAAGTCTTTCGGAACCGACGGCGGTCTGCTCGTCAGTCCCGGCCGGGAACTGGAAGAAATCGATTTCAAGGAACCTGTATTCATCGTTTTCGATGGATTGCAGGTTCCTTTCTTTATTCAGGATTATACTCCGAAGGGGTCCCGCGCCGTCATTCATCTGAACGACGTCAACAATCTCGCTGACGCTGAAGAACTCGTGGGGCTGAAGATTTATGCCGATATAGAAGAGGATGGAGACGGCGAGGAGGATTTCACCGGATGGACCATTCTCGATAACGGACGCGAGATAGGGCGCTGCATCGGGCTGGAGGATATCCCCGGCAATCCCTGCCTTATTGTGGAGGTTCCCGCCAAAGGATCAGGCCACGCCTCGGAGGTCCTCATTCCACTGCATCCCGATTTCGTGCTTGCTGCCGACGAAGCCACACACACACTCAACCTCGACCTTCCCTCCGGGCTCTATTAGGCCTTGCGGGGGAGTTCAAAAACTTCCAGATTGGATATCTTTCCGCCGGCGATGTCGAATCGCAGGGCTGTCCTTACTACCTGCCATCCCTGGATACCTGCAGCTCCGGGATTCATGGTCATCATGCGGTAGTGTTCGTCCCACTGCACTTTAAGGATATGGGAATGCCCGCACACGAAGAGCGACGGGCGCAGGTTTTCTATAAGTCTCCGTGCCGCCGGATCGTAGTGCCCGGGATAACCTCCTATGTGAGTCATCAGGATACCCATACCTTCGCGCTCGAAGAACTGATACAGTGGATAATCGTATCGGGCCGGATATCCGTCGCAGTTGCCGTAAACACCTACCACTGGCTTAAAGTCGCGGAACTGCTGTAGGAAGGCGTCATCTCCGCCCCAGTCGCCGGCATGCCAGAGTTCGTCCACCGGTTCGAAGAAGCGGCGGAAATCAGGGTCAAAGACGCCGTGAGTATCGGAAATCAGGCCTATGCGCATGCTACTTTCCGGCAAGACGCTTTTCCCAGGCCCATGCTGCGGCGAGGGTCTGCTCCACGCTTCGTTCGGCCTTCCAGCCGAGTTCGTTGTTGGCGAGGGTGGGATCGGCCCAGATTGCGGTCACGTCGCCGGCCCGCCTCGGGGCGAATTTCCAGTTCAGTTTTACCCCGTTCACCTTTTCGAAGGCGTTTACGAGCTCCAGCACGCTCACAGGGCGGCCGGTGCCTACGTTGAACACCTCGCAACCCTTCTTCATCTTACCTTCGAGCATCCTGCGCACGGCATAGACATGTGCCTTTGCGAGGTCCACTATGTCGATGTAGTCCCTCAGGCAGGTTCCGTCGGCGGTGGGATAGTCGTTGCCGAAGATGCTCAGGCATTCCCTGCGTCCTATGGCCGTCTGGGTGATGAAAGGAACGAGATTGTTGGGCACTCCGCGGGGGAGTTCGCCAATGAGGGCGCTCGGATGGGCCCCTATGGGGTTGAAATATCGCAGGAGTATGCCGCGTATTTCCTCCTTACTGCCTTCCGTGGAGCGGACAGTGTCGTTGAGGATATCCTCGCACATCTGCTTGGTGTTGCCGTAGGGCGATGTGGCAGGCTGCCTGGGCGACTCTTCCGTCACAGGTACTTTCTCGGGCTCCCCGTAAACGGTTGCAGACGAAGAGAACAGTACGTTGTGGCAGCCATGGGCCTTCGCGGCCTCGAGCACGTTGATAAACGACTCAAGGTTGTTCCGGTAGTACATCAGGGGCTTCTCCACCGACTCTCCCACCGCCTTGAATGCCGCGAAGTGTATGACCGCGTCAATTTTATGTCCGGCGAACAGGGCGTCGGCGGCAGCGGCGTCGCAGAAATCCATCTTCACCAGGGGCATCTCCTTGCCGAGTATGGCGCAGACACCCTTGTAGTTGGTTTCGTCGCAGTTGCTGAAGTTATCCGCGATAAGCACGTCATAGCCGGCCTGAACCAGTTCTACCGTAACGTGGCTTCCTATGAACCCGGCACCGCCGGAAACGAGTACTGTCTTTTTCATATAGAATTCATTTTTTATTATCCGAGTGTGCATCTCCGCCGCGAAGCGAGAATTCGCAGCCGCAGAAGGTCTGGTTGTAGAATCCCTGCTCCTTTATGACCTGCGACCGCCTTTCCTGAAGGCCGCCCTTGCGCCAGTTTCGTCCCCACCATTGCACGCCGCTCACCTGGCCGCAGGCCCATTTGCCAGCCTCGTCTACCTGGGAGAGATCTTTCCATCGGGAAGAGGCGAGGGTGGTGGCTAGGGTGTCGAAGCCGTGCGCCGCGGCGTACTTCGCCGCGCGAAGAAGCCGGAAGCGGAAACATTCCAGGCAGCGTTCACCACGTTCCGGGGCCGTCTCGCGCCCGGCGGCTGCTTCGTCAAGCCATGCGGCATGGTCGTAGTCGTCGTCCACCACTTCCAGTCCGAACAAGCCCGCATACCGCAGCAGTTCGGAACGGCGCTTCTCATACTCCTCCTTGTCGTATATGTTCGAGTTGCTCCATAAAATGACCGGTTTGATGCCCTCATGGACAAGGGCCTCTATTATCGCTCCCGAGCAGGGGGCGCAGCAGCTGTGGAGCAGCAGGCGCATCATTTAACCGAATTGATGTCCACGTATCCGTTGAGTATGGCGTAAACCGTAAGGCCGGCCACAGTCTTGATACCTATCTTGCGGGTGATGTTCTTGCGGTGGGTGATTACCGTGTTGATGGAGATGTTGTGCCTGTCCGCTATCTCCTTGTTCAGCAGGCCCTGCGCCACGCTCACCAGAATCTCTATCTCGCGGTCGGAAAGAGCGTCCTGTCCGGGCTGTGCGGGGGCTGCAGCCGGTGCGGTCTTTGCGCTGTGGCGTCCGGGGTTCTCGATAAGCCTTACCATAGGCACCAGTATATTGTCCTCGATGCAGGTATGGCTGCTGAGGTCGTGCTGAAGCGCGAATATGTAATTGAGCAGGCGCACGCGCAGCCTGTCGTCGCAGCCGTACGGGAGCGACTTCAGGATGAGGTTCTTGAGGTCGGAAAGCTTCTCGTCTATGTCGGAATGGTTTTCTTCGAATTTGTCGATCGAGAAGCCCGGGGTGGCTTTTCCGAGCAGCAGGCTCTGGACGTAGGGGATTACTTGCCCTTCCTCATATGCGAAGTGCTTGTCCAGTTCTACTTTATAGTCCGAGAAGAACTTCCAGATAACCGCCTGCTGAGCCTCTGTGCAGGGCTTGATAAGGTCCTCGATGGCCGAGGCTATCATAACCAGGGCGTTGTTGAGGTAGTAGTCGTGGCTCTGGTGCAGGTAGCGCAGAATGTCGTCGACGTGTCCGTCGCGCAGTATAGTCTCCGACGGCACGTAGTCGGCCGAAGAATAAACTTCGCAGATGAGTATGAACGTATCGGGGTCCAGATGATTCTTCTCGCATGTTTCGCGAACGGTTCTCTCCCCGAAGCCTCCCTCTATCCCGAGTCTGGAAAGAACTGCGAGCAGATGGTAGTTGGCCTCGACGAGGTCCGCCATCTTCATATCCGCGGAAAAAGCCTTCATATCCTTTATTTATAAAGCATTGCAAAGATAATAACTTTCCGCCAAAAGGGGGATGCAAAATTTTTATCGAAATTTCTTAAAAAATTATTGTTTTTCAATAAAAATTTATATTTTTGCAGAAAGAACACTAAAAACCGTTGACTTATGTTAATCTGGTGGACATCTTTAAGCGTAATGATGAAAGTGGTCTGGGGAGTCACCCTCGCCGCTTCGCTCATCTTCGTCATCCAAACAATCATGACCTTCCTCGGAGCCGACATCGGGTCCGACGCCGACTTCGATATGGACGGAGCCGACTTCAGCACCCTCGATTCGGGGATGAACCTCTACACCTTCCGCAACCTTGTGAACTTCTTCCTGGGCTTCGGATGGTCGGTCATACTGCTTCAGGAAAGCATACCTTCCACGGGTCTGCTCATGCTCGTGTCTGCACTCGTGGGCATATTGCTGGTGGTGCTCGTGATGTCGCTCTTCCGGCTGCTTGCAAAAATGCAGCAGAGCGGTAACATCGACGTTTACAAGTCGGCCGAAGGCTGCACCGGCAAGGTCTACCTCACCATTCCCGGCGAACGTGCCGGCGAGGGCAAGGTGCAGATCACTATCAGCGGATCCATCCGCGAGTATGCCGCACTTACCGACGGCCCCGAGATCAAGACCGGCACGGCCATCAAGGTTACGGAGGTGGTCAATCCTTCCACCCTCCTCGTTGAAGAACTGAATTCACTAATTATCTAATACAATTATGGAAATCTACCTGATTCTGATTGTCGTTTTCGTGGCCTTTGTAACCATATCGGCCATACTCAGGCGCTACAGGCGCTGCCCTTCCGACAAAATCCTGGTAATCTACGGTAAGACCGGCCGCTCCGCATCCGCGAAATGCGTACACGGCGGTGCAGCCTTCATCTGGCCCGTATTCCAGGATTACGCTTATCTGGACCTCAAGCCCATCAGCATCGAGTGCAATCTGCAGAATGCACTTAGTAAGCAGAACATCCGCGTGGACGTTCCCTGCCGCTTTACCGTAGGTATCACCACCGAGCCCGACGGAATGACCAACGCCGCCGAGCGTCTGCTTGGACTGACGGTCGACAACATCCAGAGCATCGCCACCGATATCCTCTTCGGTCAGCTCCGTCTGGTTATCGCAACGATGGATATCGAGGAAATCAACGCCGACCGTGACAAGTTCCTCGCCAATGTATCCACCAATGTGGAGGCCGAGCTCCGAAAGATAGGCCTTAAGCTTATCAACGTGAACGTTACCGATATCCGCGACGAGTCCGGTTATATCGAGGCTCTCGGTAAGGAAGCCGCCGCAAAGGCTATCAACGATGCAAAGAAGAGCGTTGCCGAGCAGAACCGCTTCGGTGAAATCGGTAAGGCCGAGGCCGACAGGGACAAGGATATCCGTATTGCCGAGACCGCTCGCGACACCCGTATCAACACCGCTGACGCCAATGCAAAGGCCGTCGAGGGAGAGAATAACGCAAAGATCGCGATCGCCAATTCCGATGCTCTCCGCCGCGAGAAGGAGGCAGAAGCCGCACGCATAGCGGTGGCCGCCGAAAAGGTTCAGGCCGCAAAGGCATTGGAGGAAGCTTACAAGAGCGAGCGTGAAGCTGAACTTGCCCGCGCAGAGCGCGAGAAGGCTACGCAGCAGGCCAACATCGTGGTGCCCGCCCAGATCGACAAGGAGCGCGCCATCATCGAGGCTGAGGCTGAGGCCGAGAAGCTCCGCCGCCGTGCGAAAGGTGAGGCCGACGCCATCTATGCCAAGATGGACGCCCAGGCCCGCGGTACCTTCGAGGTGCTGTCCAAGCAGGCCCAGGGTTTCAATCAGTTGGTTTCCGCCGCATCCGGCGATCCTCAGAAGGCCGTGCTCATGCTCATAGCCGACAAATTGCCCGAACTCGTCAAGACCCAGGTCGAGGCCGTGAAGGGCATCAATATCGACAAGGTGACCGTATGGGACGGTGGCAACAGCGCCGACGGCAAGACCGCCACTTCCAACTTTATCTCCGGAATGATGAAGTCCATCCCCCCGCTTGACGATCTGTTCAAGATGGCCGGAATGAACCTTCCTTCGTATCTCAAGGGTCAGGACCCCAAGGAGCCCGTGGCCGCAGAACCCGTTGCGGAAAAGGAGTAAGGCGTCATGGCTATTGTTGTCAACCTTGACAAGATTCTGCTGCGCAGGATGACCTCCCGTGAACTCGCCCTCAAGACGGGTATCACGGAGGCTAACCTGTCGGTGCTCAAGACCGGCAAAGCCAAAGCCATACGTTTTTCCACCCTCGAGGGTCTGTGCAAGGCCTTGGACTGCCAGCCGGGCGACATTTTGGAGTATACTCCGTAAAGGTTTTGAAAAAAACTTAAAAATATTATCGTTTTTAAATTTATATTTCTACCTTTGCGAAGTGGGCATTGCCCGAAAAGTTTAACTGGTTAAATTATTGTTATCATGAAGAAAGTTTATGTAATCCTCGCCGTTGCAGCTCTGCTCTGCGTTGCAGCTTGTGGCAACAAGAAGAAAGCCGAGTGCAAAGAATGTGAAAAGTGCGAAGAGGTCGCTGAGCCTAAGGACGAGACCGTAAAGGAAGCCGCCGAGGCCGCTGTCGAAGACGTTGCCAAGACCGGCATCAACGAGGTTGCCGAGGCTGCGAAGGACGCCATCAAGAAGTAATTATTCGAGGAATAATACTTTTGCAAAAAGGCTGACCGCTCCGGTCAGCCTTTTTTGTATTCCCTGCTATTTGGTTACTGCCCGGACGGTGTTGCCTTCGCAGCGCTCCGAAAAGTCGTTTTTGAAAACGTTGCCCTCTTTTAACCTGATGGCCCAGCCATGTGAGGGGCATTCCGCTTCGACGCAGGACGCCCAGTAATAGCCTACTTCGCCTTTTTCGGACGGCTTTTCACGCGATCCAAAGAAACGGCCTCCGACAGGAAGGAAGATGCTGTTGCCGTTGATTTTGCTTGTGGCCAGAAGCCCGTATACTCCGTTGGCGCCCATCCAGGACCAGGTGCAGTTTTCCTTCAGTTCCAGCCATTCCACGTCGGAGGGAGTGCGCCAGGATCCGCCGAGCACGTGCCTGGCAGGATCGTCTTTGTACGAATAGTCTTTGTAATCGGTTTTTCCGTCCGCTTCGCCCTCGCAGCGCCAATAGCCCTCCAGCTGGATGTAGTACTTGCCGTTCCAAAATCCGTCCGCGGTGAGGTACTTGTACGATTCCCAGTTATAACCGCTTTTTCCCTCTTTCCATTTAATCGGGTTGAGGCTGCTGTAATACGGTTCAACATCTCCCCAGGCATAGTAGTCACCGTATTCCTCCACCTTCGATGCACCAAGGTTACGGCTCGCCCATTTGACGGACAGACCCATATCCACGGGGCCTTCGGAAAAGTTCTTCGTCTTGAAAGACTTCAGTTTGCCGCAATACATGCTGCCATAGGTCCTGGCGGCAAAATAATAATACCTGGTATCATACTCCAACTCTGTCAGTTCTGCCGAAAAACTGCCGTCCGTGCCACATTCCACAAGGACATTATTCTTCGTCACTTCCGGGAAGTCCGGACTGAGCAGTTCTCTGATGGAATCTTCCGTTCCGTAGATGATGTAGGCACAGGGTTGTCCGTCTTGGGAATACCAAAGGGGATCCGAACATCCTTCCAGGGTGACCGAACCGGAAACTGTGGCTGAAAAATAGGAGATGTTCGAAGCCTCCCCGGTCTTTACAGACGATGCGGAGGGAGTTTCCTGACCGTCTTCCTCCTGACAGGCGGCGACAAGACATGCGGCCGCAATGAGAGTAATCAATGAGTTGCCTTTCATAAAGAAGGTATTAGATCAGACGTATGCCTTCAGCTTCCAGTTCGGGAAGAACGGCCTCGTGGCCGTCGAGGGTGACGTATCCGAGACAATCCTTGATGACACTGACCTTGAAGCCGGCGCGGAGCAGGTCTTCGGCGGTGTTGCGTACGCAATACTCGGTGGCTATGCCAACTACGTAAACCAGTTCCACCTCCAGGAGTCCGAGCACCTCGGCGAGCGACTGCCCTGCTGCGTTGTGTCCGTCAAAGCCGGAATACTGTTCCACGGCGGGATCGCAGCCCTTGAAGAAGGTGAGTTCTTCCTGCACGAAGGGGTGCAGGGCCTCGTGGATGTCGCCCCCGTGGGTTCCTGCCACGCAGTGAGGGGGCCAGGGGCCTCCCTGCTCAACGAAGGAACTGTGGTTTGCGGGATGATGGTCGCAGACGAAAAGCACCGGCAGCGAATGGTTCTTCCTGATGAGATTCACGGTCTCTTCCACTGCCTCCGCGGCATGGCCGCAAGCCATTGATCCGTCTATAAAATCGTATAGCTCGTCGACGACGATTATTGCAGTATTCATCATGTCTGTCAAGATTCTTTCGTTATGGTTGCAACCGCCCAGACCTCGCAGCCTTCGCCGCGCCCGACGAACCCGAGACGTTCGGTCGTGGTGGCCTTTACGCTGACTGCTCCGGCGTCGATTCCGAGTATCCCGGCGAGGACGCAGCGCATCGGGTCGATGTAGGGGCGGAGTTTGGGTGCCTGCAGGGCTATGGTAATGTCCGCGTTGTTTACTTTCCATCCTTCGGCGGAAAGCATCTTCACCACACGGGCGAGAAGGTCCTTGCTGTCGGCGCCTTTCCATTCGGGGGAATTGTCGGGGAAGTGAAGCCCTATGTCGCCGAGGGCGGCTGCACCCAGAAGTGCGTCGCACAGGGCATGTATGGCCACGTCGCCGTCCGAGTGGGCTATGAAGCCGAAGGGGCAGTCGATCTGTACGCCGCCGAGGAACATGGGAAGCCCCGCGCCTATGGCGTGCACGTCGTAACCTTGTCCTATCCTTAGTTGCATATCTTCGCAAAAATACGCAAAAAATGCTTAAATTTGTATTCTATGGGTTATTTCAATTTCTTCGGCGACGGCGAACACAAAGTTTTCGACTACAAGCCGATTTATTACGATAAAGCTGAGGATGAGCGTCGCAAGGCGTTCGGGCAAGTCGACGGCTCTGCCTCCAAGCCCTCAGGTGATGGTTCGTACGTTCCGGGAAGCTACATCCAGGGTGCTTTCCGCGGAGCAGGCCACCGGACTCATACGCCCATGAAGCGGGTTCAGACCATAATAGGCATAGTGACCCTGCTGCTCCTTGCAGCCGTGCTCTTCTTCATACTCAAATTCTATTCGATGCTGTAATGGGAAAGCTCAAGGTACTTCCGGCGTCCATCGCCAACATGATCGCTGCGGGAGAGGTAGTTCAGCGCCCGGCCTCCGTCGTCAAGGAACTGATGGAGAATGCCGTGGATGCCGGTGCGACTCAGATTAACGTTGCGGTCACCGATGCCGGACGCACGCTGATTCAGGTCGTGGACGACGGATGCGGCATGAGCCCATCCGACGCCGTTCTATGTTTCGAGAGGCATGCGACGTCCAAAATAGCAGTGGCCGACGACCTGGAGCGCATAACCAGCTATGGTTTCCGCGGCGAGGCCCTTCCTTCTATCGCGGCAGTGTCGGAGGTGACCCTCAAGACTCGTCGCCCCGGCGACGAAACGGCCACGCAGGTGGCCATCTCCGGAGGCAGCGTACGCACTTCTTCCGTAGCGGCTCCCACTGGAACGGGCATATCGGTACGAAACCTGTTCTACAATACTCCCGCCCGCCGCAAGTTCCTGAAATCCGACAATGTCGAGCTCAAACATATAGTTGACGAGTTCACACGCGTGGCGGTCACCAGGCCGGACATAGGATTCACGCTCTCTTCCGGAGGGCGCGACCTCTTCGTTCTCAAAAAGGCCAAGTCGCTCAAATTCAGGGTGCTGGACCTTCTAGGCAGGAATGTGATCGGAGACCTTGTGGACATCGAGGCAGATACCATGGCGGTAAAGCTCAGCGGCTTCATCGCCAGGCCCGATACTGCGCGCAAGACCGTAGGCAACCAGTTCTTCTTTGTAAACGGACGTTATTTCCGTAGTCCCTTCCTGCACAAGGCGGTGATGAAGGCCTACGAAGAATACATTGCCGACGGCCTCACCCCGTCGTATTTCATCTGGCTGGAGCTTGACCCCTCCGCGGTGGACGTAAACATCCATCCTTCCAAGGCCGAGGTTAAGTTCGAGGAAGATACGGTTATCTTCCAGGTGGTTTATGCCTGCGTGAAGGCTACCCTCGGACGCAATGCTTTCGGCGAAGGAATCGACTTCGATACGGAAGGTGCGGTGCAGATGCCCCAGTTGGGGAAGAGTTTCGAAGAATATCGTGGTCCAGCCCCAGCACCGGTTCCCGAGTCGGACGGAAACTATGATCCCTTCGCGGGGATGGCCAACCTCGGATTCGACGGCCCTTCGGAATGGAAGTATCCGTCTAAGGCGGTGGAGCCACGTCAGGACTATGGCCGCCTGTTCGAGCAGAGTCAGGTCGCGGGAGCTAAGGCTCTCATCATCAAAGGCCGTTATATTATCGTTCCCTCAGCCTCCGGGATAATGCTGGTGCATATTCGCAGGGCCTGGGAACGCATAATCTACGAAGAATCCCTCCGCGCTCTGTCGTCGGAGGCTCCCGTCACGCAGACGGCCCTTTTCCCGGTGCAGGTGCAGGTGGGTACGGCGTCCCGTCTTTTGTTCGACGCCCATGCGGAGGAACTCTCTGCCCTCGGATTCGACATAGCCCCCTTCGGCAACGACACTGTGGTGGTCAACGGAGTCCCTCAGGGCTGGTCCTGCGAGGCCGGTAAGGTGGAGCAGATGGTACGCGACATATGCCTCATCCTTTCGGACGGCACTTCCGGAGTCCCGGAGGTGATGCATGCCGCGCTTGCTTCCAAGTTCGCCACGCTCGGCTCGCTCAACGCATCGGTTCCTTCCGCTCCGGCGGAGGCACAGGCTCTGATAGACCGTCTCTTCGCCTGCGACAATTCGGAACTCACCTCGTCCGGTAAGCGCATAACCGTTATAATCGACGCTTCGGATATCGACAAAAAATTCGCCTGACCCATGCCATTCTACGAACAGGAACAAAGATCAAGGCCGATTACCGTCCATCTGATCATCATCAACGTCATAGTTTATCTTGCAACAAGGATAAACCCCGAGTTCATGGTGAGCAAATTCGGACTGTTCTATCCTACCTCGCCCTTCTTCAACTTCTGGCAGCCGCTCACATACATGTTCATGCATGGTAATTTCATGCATATCTTCTTCAATATGTGGTCGCTGTACATCTTCGGAAAGGCAGTGGAACAGATAATCGGCGAGAAGCGTTTCCTTACGCTCTTTATCGTGTGCGGACTGGGTGCTGCGGCGGTGCATCTTGCCGTCCAGTATGCCCAGGTGAGTCTCTGGATGGATAAGATCGCCGACGGAGCCAGGGATGCGGCGGCAAAGTATGTTGAGCTCAAGAGGACCCCTACTGTGGGAGCGTCCGGATCGGTGTACGGCATACTCGTCGCATTTGCAATGATCTTCCCCGAGGCCCGTTTGACGCTGATCTTCCCGCCCGTCACGCTTTCCGCTAAATGGATGGCGGTGATTTTCATCGGGCTGGAACTTTTAACCGGTATCACCGGTACAGCCGACGGAGTCGCGCATTTCGCGCATCTGGGCGGCGCCCTGGTGGGCTGGCTCCTCATATGGTGGTGGTATAAACGTCCCAAACGCAACAAGTATGAATCCTTCCATTATTGATTCGGCCGTTTCAGAGGCCCTGAAAGTGCTGAAGGAAGGCGGAGTTATCCTCTATCCGACCGACACGATCTGGGGGATAGGCTGCGACGCCACCAACGAGGAGGCGGTGCGCCGGGTGTTCGAGATCAAGCGCCGCAGTGAGGCCAAGAGCCTGGTTCTACTGGCCTGTGACCTCGATATGGTGGCCCGTTACATAAAGGAGATTCCCGGCATGGCGATAGATCTGGTGGAAGTCAACGATGCGCCCATGACCATCGTTTACCCCGGAGCGCAGTATCTAGCTCCCGGAGTTGTGGCCGAGGACGGATCCGTAGGCATACGCATCCCTCTGGAAGACGGCTTCTGCCGGCAGCTTGTCCGCAAGTTGAGGCGTCCGCTCGTCAGCACCTCCGCCAATATTTCGGGAGAACCGGCCCCTGAAGGGTTCCGGGAGATTTCCGAGGAGATAAAGTCGGCGGTGGATTATGTGGTTCCGGCGTCACTCGGGGCGGGTGCCACAGGCCGTGCGTCCCAGATTATTAAGATAGGCCTCCGAGGCGAGGTCGAGATTATAAGGAAGTAGTCCCGATGGAGGTTTTTTATGCATGCAGAATAGAAGGAGGATTCGCCCGGCTCGATGCCGACGAATCGGCCCATCTCGTGAGGGTGCTGAGGCACCGCGAGGGAGATGCCGTTGATGTAATCGACGGTTGCGGGACACTCTATCACTGCACGCTCACGGACGCTTCTCCCAAGGAAGCGGTTGCCCGCATAGAATCGTCCGTCCCGGGATGGGGTTCTCATCCCTACCGCCTGACTCTGGCGGTCTGCCCGACAAAGAACATCGACCGCTACGAATGGATGGCGGAAAAGATTACCGAGCTCGGAGTGGACAACATCGTACCGGTAATTGGTGAGCGCTCGGAGCGCCGTGTTCTAAAGACGGACCGACTGCGCCGCATAGTGCTCTCCGCTGCAAAGCAGAGCCTCAAGGGTGCGATTCCGGAGATTGCGGAGCCAGTTTCTGTTCGGGATTTCGTGGCCGCGATGCCCGCGCCGGCCGGAGATCCGCTGTCGCTCCCCGAAAAGCCGCATTCGCGAGAGGTCGCTCCATGTCGGATCCCCGGCCAGGCGACCGATGATCTACGGCTGATATGCTATTGTTCCGACGAGGTGCAGCCTCGCGCTTCCATAATGGAGTTGCTGCAGGCGCTGGCCGGAACTCCGCTGACGGCGCCGTCCGGGACTCCGCTTGCGTTCCAGGAAGAGCCGCATTCGCGAGAGGTCGCACAGCGTCGGAGCCCCGGCCCGCTCCCGCCCGTTACTGTTCTGATCGGTCCCGAAGGGGACTTCTCCCCGGAGGAAGTGCTTGCCGCCATGGATGCAGGCTTCGTCCCTGTCCATCTCGGCCCCAGCCGCCTGCGTACGGAAACTGCCGCAGTGACTGCCGCCGAAGCGGTGTACCTTTCCTTTATTCAGAAATAGTAATGTGCAGAGCGGGTAAATACTTGTTTATAGGCCTTTTGGCTGCAATTATTTCCGCCTGTTCCCACCCGGGGTACAGGCAGTTCGGCGGCTACGCGCAGGGAGGAGTTTGGAGCGTTAAGGCGGACCTTACGGGAGTAAAGGATAAGCCTGCGGAAATCCAGGCTCGCATAGAGGAGATTCTTTTCGAAATCGACACAACCCTTTCCGGATACAACGCTGCTTCGCAGTTGAGCCGCTTCAACGCCGGCGAACGCATATGGCCGAGTGATATGTTCTGCGACATCTATACCGCCGCCTACTGGTTCTGGCGCAACAGCGACGGTGCCTTGGATTGTGCGGCGGGGCCTCTTTTCGATATCTGGGGCTTCGGTTTCCGGAACGACTCCCTCCCTTCGGCCGCCCTGGTCAGGGAAACCCTCGCTTCTTGTGGAATGGCCAGACTGCGTCCGGACATCCGGGCCGCAATCGCCGAGGACGGAAGCCTGTGCGGGAAGGACCTGCTCCAGCCGGGGATTAATGGCCCTCTGCCGAGGCTGAATTACAATGCAATAGCCCAGGGGTACAGTTGCGACCTCGTGGCTGAATACCTTCATTCCATAGGTATCCATAACATGCTGGTGGATATAGGTGAGATTTTCTGCGAAGGCGTCAACCCTTCCGGCCGTCCATGGCGCGTGGGAGTCGACCGACCCGAAGACGGGAACAATACTCCGGGTGCGTCAATCGAGGCAATATGGCAGAACGATGGCCTGGCCTGCGGAATAGTGACGTCTGGCAATTACCGTAAATTCTACACTTCGGAAGGACGCAAATATGCCCATACCATCGACCCCCGCACCGGAATGCCTGTGGAAAGCGACATCCTAAGCGCAACGATAGTTACACCCACCGCCATGGAGGCGGATGCCTGGGCTACCATAAGCATGGTGATAGGACTGGACGCGGCCCAGGACATCGTGATGACGAGTTGCGACATGGAGGCCTTCTTCGTATGGGCCGACCCTTCCGACGGAACTTTCCGTCATTGGGCCAGTCCGGGTCTTGGCCTTGTGCAGGCAAATGATTAACTTTACAACATGAAAGCAAAGACACTCTGGTACTGCACTTCCTGCGGCAATGAGAGCCCCAAATGGATGGGGCGCTGTCCCGCATGCGGTGAATGGAATACTATGGTCGAGGCCCCTGCCGAAAGTGCTAAGGGCTCCGGCAGTAAGGGGAGGGGCAAGCCTGCGGTGGGAGACCGTAAGCCGGTGAGTCTTAAAGAGATTAATCGTTCGGAAGAAGAGCGTCTGTCGCTCGGCCTGCCGGAGGTGGACCGTCTCCTCGGAGGTGGTATAGTCCCCGGGTCACTGGTTCTGATAGGAGGAGAACCCGGCATAGGAAAATCCACCCTTTCCCTGCAGATTCCCCTGAATTCTTCTCTCAGCACCCTGTATGTCACAGGGGAAGAGAGCGCTCCTCAGGTCAAGATGCGCGCAGAACGTCTTTCGGGAGGCGCATCCGGGCAGGATTCTCCCACTCTCATCTTCTGCGAAACCCGCATCGAGGATATCATCGCCCGGGCGGAGGAAATCAAACCCCAGCTGGTGATAGTCGATTCCGTGCAGACGATGTTCACCGACAGCGTCGATTCCACCCCCGGATCGGTTTCGCAGATCAAGGAAGTGGCCGCCATGCTCCTGCGCTTCGCCAAGGAAAGCGGCATACCTGTTATTCTTATAGGACATATTACCAAGGACGGATACATCGCCGGACCCAAGATCCTGGAACACATAGTGGACGTGGTACTTCAGTTCGAAGGCGAAAACAGGGGAGCGTACCGCATTCTGCGCAGCATCAAGAATCGTTTTGGCTCCACCTCTGAGATAGCGGTCTTCGAAATGACGGGCACCGGCCTCCGCGAGGTTGTGAATCCCTCCGAGATGCTCATTCCCTTGCACGAGGAAGGCCTCAGCGGCACGGCCGTCTGCGCCATGCTCGACGGGACCAGACCTCTTGTCTTCGAGGTTCAGGCCCTGGTGTCTTCGGCCGTATATGGTACGGCCCAGCGCTCGGCGACAGGCTTCGATACAAGGAGGCTTAACATGCTGCTCGCGGTGCTCGAAAAGCGCGCAGGCTTCCACCTAAGCGCCAAGGACGTCTTCCTGAATATGGCCGGTGGCCTCAAGGTGAGCGACCCTGCCGCCGATCTGGCCGTTGTTTGCGCCGTGCTTTCTTCCAACTTCGACTTTGCCATCCCGTCCGATTACTGCTTTGCCGGAGAGATCGGTTTGAGCGGAGAGATACGTCCCGTCTCCCAGACGCCAAGGCGCATCGCAGAAGCCGCCAGGCTAGGGTTCAAGAGCATCTTTATCAGCTCTTACAGCAAGGACGTTACCAAGGGCGTGGTGTCCGAAGGTATACGCGTCGTGAAGGTTGCGGACGTGCCTGCCCTGGTTAAGGCCCTCTTTAAAAATTGAGAACCCCTTGATGTTTAGGTAGATAATTGCTACCTTTGCGGACCCATACAGGATATTCGATAACACTATTTATAATACCATGACCTTTTTATCAGCAAAAAAAATTTATGCTGCACCCGATTGCGAGGTGTCGGTTTTGGGGACGCGTTCTGTGATCTGCGCGTCCAATGAGCTTCAGTTCCAGAAGGATCCCGATTACGAATGGGCACGTATGTATATGCCTGAGAATTTTGAAAGTGAGGAGTAACCGTTTGGAGGAAAGCATCATGAAGCATTACATTACTTTTTTGACCATTGCCCTTGCGGCAACAGTTGCCTGCTCCAAGCAGGAAGTCCTTTCCGAGTCTCCCGTTGACGCCAGCGGAGTTGAACTCGTCCCTATGACCTTCACAGCAAGTTGCGAAGAGATTGTTCCCCGTGCAAGCCTGTCGGCAGACACCAATCCCCAGGTGGTTTGGGCCGAAGGCGACCAGCTCGCGGTTTATGACGGTAGCGCCATCAGGACGTTTACAATAAAGGCAGGCGAAGGCGGTAAGACCACTGCTGAATTCGAAGGTTCCGCAGCCGACGTTGCGACCTATACTGCCGTTTTCCCTTATGCCGCGGCATATGTCGAGGCCGGCGTGCTCAAGTACACTGTTCCCGCTGCGCAGAATGTGGGTACCCAGAGTGTCGATCCCGCCGCTCTCGTAGCGACGGCCACTTCGACCGACAAGGCAAGCTTCAACTTTACCAGCGCCGTGGGACTTCTTCGCTTCGACGTTCCCGACGGAGCAACCAAGGCTATCTTCCACACCAAGGGCAAGACCGAAACGCTCGCGGGCGAGTCGCACGCCGTAGTGGTTACCCTTCCCGGCACCGCCGGCACCTTCGAGGCCGCGGTGGAACCTGGAACCTATGAGGGAATCCGCGCATTCGTACGCACTGCTTCCGGCGACTTCCTCAAGGCCGGAGCAAGCAACCTCGTTGTTACCGCAGGTCACCTCAAGCCCATGGGCAACATCAAGACCGACTCCGAGGTTGTAGTTATCGAAGATGCCGATGAACTGATTGCCTACCTTGGCGGCAGCCTTAGCCTCGACGCTTATGTCTGCGCCGATCTGGACCTCACGTCCAAGGTCCTCACCTCCCGCGCGTCATTTGCAAATGTCTTCGACGGACAGCATCACAGCATAAGCAAGCTTACTACCAACGCAAGTGCGCCTATGTTCGCTGCGAATACCGGTACGGTAAAGGATTTTACACTGGAGAATGACTGCGTATTCACCCTGCCCGCAACGCTCGCCGCAGGTACCTATGCATTTGTAGTCGGCACCAACAACGGTAATATTTCCGGTATAACCAACAAGGCCGATGTAGCGGATTGGAACGGTGAAATAACCGGAGCGATAAATGTAGCAATAATAGTAGGAGCTGGCCCTGCGACATCGGTTATATCCGACTGCAGAAACGAAGGTGATCTGACCATTATTTCTCCGGAGCACGCCGGCACTGGCACGGCAATTATCGGAGGTGTTTGTGGAAAACTTACCAACAAAACAACATCCGTTACGGACTGCGTCAATACTGGAGACGTCACTTTCGACAGCGGCATGAATGCTTCCGGAGCCAACCTGTATCTTGCCGGAGTCATTGGTAATTCGTCAAGCGGTGTAGTTACCACTCGTTGTTCCAATGAGGGTAACATCACCGTCAATATTACCTGTTCCAGTTCGGCCATGATTATCGCCGGAGTGAACAGTTATACTTCCGGCGCTATTGAAGACTGTTCCAACCATGGGAACATTTCTGTTTCCTCCGACACTTACGTTTCCGGAACTGCAATAGGTGGAATAGCTGCGTACACTTCTGCCGCTATGCGCGGAACGGCAAAAGATAATCTCATCAATACTGGAAATGTAACGCTTACCGCACAATATCAGTACGTGAGAAACAATATCGGAAGTATTGATGGAACAAAAACCACAACCTCTGGCGTGCTTGGTATGGGAGGAATAGTTGGGTATACATATTCCAGCTCCTTCAGTATGGACAAAGCCAGGAATGAAGGTGAGGTTTCCTTCAGTTTTTCCAAGCAGGAGGGACAGCTTTCGCCTGCCAGCAAGGCAAGGATTACGATAGGAGGCCTTGTTGGAGATGGTAGCGGCAATATTTCGAATTCCGACAATTTCGGCAACGTTTCGGCGTCCACCCGCGCTACTGGCGGAACCTTTACTGCCACTACTGCAGGTTGTACTGTGTATATCGGAGGTATAAGCGGAAGCAACTATATTTCTACGACGCAGTCGGAACTGAACATTACTAATTGCGTGAACGAAGGAAACGTATCCCTTCATTCCGACAATACACAAACCACAAATCATGCAATCGGTGGAATAGTCGGTTGGCCTGGCATAGAAAGCGCCTGCACTTCCATTACTTCCGGGTGCGTAAACGGAAGCAGCACCGATCCTTCCAAGGGACAGGTGTCTGTGTCCGGTAATATAACTTGCCGCATCGGCGGTATCCAAGGTGGTTCGGGCCGCATTGAAAACTGCACCAACTATGGAAAAATCTGGGCCAAATCCGGAAAATTCGTCGTAGGAGGTTTGGCCGGGTTCCACAGTGGCGGATATCAGCTTACAGGATCCAAGAACTATGGTACAGTCCAGGCGGATGTTGCAGCAACCGGAATAGGCGGCCTCATTGGCAACATCGGAAATGCCGCCCATACGACCGGTACTGGCTGCGAAGTCCATTGCACCCTTACTTCTGCAGCATCCACTGAAATCGGCATGGTTGTCGGACATTTCAACGGGAAGACCCAGAGCATAACGCTTGGAACCGACGGGGATCCCATCGAAGTTTCCGGAACGGTAAATGGCACTGTGCTCACAGCCGGTAACTACGAGAATTATATCTATGGTCCCGCCAACTACGAGGGCTCCTATCACACGTTCCACACTGCATACGGCGAGTAGTGGGGTGTGATACCACACAAAAAAGACCGGCCTTCTCGACCGGTCTTTTTTTTATTGTGCTTCCAGCTTATTCAGCCTTCTTGGCGGGAGCCTTTTTGGCTGCGGGCTTCTTTGCAGGAGCCTTCTTTTCGGCAGCGGGCTTCTCAGCCTTGGGGGCAGCGGCCTTCTTTGCAGGAGCTTTCTTCGCTGCGGGCTTCTCAGCCTTTGCAGGAGCCTCGGCGGCTTCTTTCTTAGGGGCAGCTTTCTTGGCGGGAGCCTTCTTTGCCGGTGCCTTTGCGGGCTCTTCGGCCGGCTTCTCGGCCTTGGGATCTTCCTTCTTCGCGGGAGCCTTCTTGGCAGGAGCCTTCTTCTCTGCGGGAGCAGCCTCTTCCTTGGCGGGATGTGCCACGGCCTCGCTCAGCTGTGCATAGAGGGCGTCGGTGCGCTCCAGGATCTCTTTGCGGAGAGCGGCGAAGTAAGCCTTCTTGGACCCTTCGATCTTGCGTGCGGATACTTTGTCGCGCAGTTCGTTATAGAGGTCGATGGCGTCTTCCATCAGGCCTGCAATCTGGTTGTCGTTGGTCTTGGGATTGACGGCTACGCATACCGAGCAGTCTTCGATGAATGCGCCGAGCACGTAATCGATGTCCTTTTTGATGTCTCTGAGATTCATATCGTTCTTGTTTTGATTTTCTGCGTAAAGCGGTGCAAAGATACAAAAATTTATTAAAGGATACGCCTTACATGCAGTATCTTGCGTCCGTAATAGTCCGGGGCAGAAGGGTCGAGAGAATTGATGCGCACGAGTTGCGAGGCGTGGATGATGCGCTTGTCGCCGATGCAGATGGCTACGTGGGCTACGCTGTTGTTGCCGAAGAATACAAGGTCGCCGGGAAGCATCCCGTCGACGGGGACTTCTACTCCGCATCCCACCTGCTGGCTGGCATCCCTCGGGAGTTGAATCCCGTTCATGCGGAAGCAGAAACTCACCAGGCCGCTGCAGTCGAAGTGTCCGGGGGACATTCCGCCCCAGAGGTAGGGGCATCCAAGGAATGAGTTTGCAAGGGCGATGATGTCCTCAGCCTTGGTGGCTGCGTCTTCTTCGGCTTCGGCCTGTTCCCAGTCCTGCATGGGTGCCAGGTCCCGTCCAGGCGCCCAACCCTCTTTGCCGTCGGGAAGGATTACCTTCCGCCATCCGTCCTGGTAGCCGTCCTTGACGGTACGCACTATGTTACCCATAAGCAGGGTGACAACAGTTTCTCCTCCGGGGGTGGAGCAGACACGGGAGCTTTGTGCAAGGCAGATCAGTTTGGGTTCGGCTCGATAAGCCTCGGCTTCAACGTCGCTCATCGGCACAAGCGTGGCTCCGTACAGGCCGGTTGCCTTCTGCTCTTCGGCGCTCAAAGCCCTCGTTGGGGCAAGGGCGAGTTCATTCACCCACCCCTCGTATGGTTCCGGGGTGCGGACACGGACCCAGTATCCCTTGCGTTCCAGCACCTGGACCAGGGTCCCCATGCTGCACTGGTTGACACACTCGCTGCCGTAGCGTGCCTCGTCGCGCATGAAGGCGTCGCTTACGGCCACAACCGCCCATTGCGTGCCCTCGTCCTGTCCTTTTACAACGCAGGCCGGAGCGATGCAGGCGAACATCAATATTGCAAAACAGAGTCTTTTCACAAGAGCAAATATAAGAAAAAACGCCGTTTTCATTATCTTTGCATGCATGAAGAGCCTTTTTTCCGTCATAGCAGCCATGCTGATGCTCGCCTCCACTGCACAGGCAGCATCCCCGCGCACTGCATCGCAACGCCTGGCGCAGGCGCTGGACGGACGCGGGGGCGCCTTCGAAGGGAGCGTCTGGGGCGTGCTGGCGGTCAATTTCAGAGGAGACACCCTCGCGGACTTCAATAGCTCCCGACGCATGGTCCCCGCGAGCAATCTCAAGCTCATCACCACGGGAGCGGCTCTTCTAACATTCGGGAAAGAATATACCTTCGGAACCACCCTTGCCACCGACGGGGAAGTGCGGGATTCCGTCCTTTGCGGAAACCTTTATGTCATCGGCGGAGGCGACCCCCTCATCGGCACCCTCTTCCCGTATCTTCCTTCTCCGGGAGAGACTTTCAGCCGTTGGAAGAGCGTGCTGTCGGCTTCAGGGATAAATGCGCTCGCAGGCAACATAATTGCCGACGGCTCTTATTTCGAGGGTGAGCAGCGTCATCCGGACTGGAGCAGCGAGGACGCTATAACCAAGGATGGAGTGGTACCGTCCGGGCTGACATGGCGCGGAAACATGGAGGATACCGTCCCGGACGGGCCCCTTGCGGCTGCGATGCATTTCCGGGACTGGCTTGACGCCGACAGCACTTTTTATATCGGGGTCGCCGACGCCCGCGAAGGATATGCACCCGACTCGCTCTCTGTGCTTGGTACGGTTCCTTCGGCGCCTCTCGGCGAGATAGTCTCCATCACCAACCATCGCAGCGACAACTTCTGCGCGGAAACCTTGCTGAAAGCCCTGGGAAAGCGTTTCGAGGGAGCGGACGACTACTCTTCTTCCGTTTCGGGCCTCCGCCAGGCACTGGCTCCCCTTGGGCTCAAGGCCCGCAGCGGCTCCATGCGCTTCTCCGACGGCAGCGGTCTTTCCCGTAAGAACTACATCTCTCCCGGCTTCCTGGTGGCATTCCTTCGTGCTATGGCCCGTACGGGGGTGTACAAGTGCTATCTTGAGTCGCTCCCTCGGCCGGGACGATCCGACGGCACCCTCAAGCCCCGTCTCCCTAAGGCTTCCTCTTCCGTCAAGGACCGTATCTATATGAAGAGCGGCAGCATGGGAGGTATACGATGCTTCAGCGGATACATTCTTCCTACGGGCGGGAATTCCTCCGGAACTATCGCCTTCAGCGTGATGGTAAATAATTATGTAGGGAATCAGGCGGTGCTGGCGTCAAAGCTGGACGAGCTTATCCTGACGCTTGCCGCCGAAAACTGATCGCCTATGCTGATGCTTTCCCTGCTTGCCATAAGCATTATCGTCATTCTGGTGCTGGTCGTGGTCGCCGGCGTCAAGGGCTTCTTTTCGGGAGCATGGGCTGAATTCAGGCGCCTGATGAAGCTTTTGGGGGCGTCGATCAAGCGAGTTTCCGGCAGGAAGGCGTCAGAGTGACGCTATCCATTCAGCCATTTCCTTTTCGTGGGCCAGGGCGCTTTGGAAGAGAGCCCATTGGTTGCGCGTGCGGTCCCAGTTGTGGGCGGGGTATTTTACCCGGAAGTAAGTATCGCCGTTAAGATAGTCGGCGAAGAAACGCACGCACTGCATATAAGGGAAGAGGCATGCCGCGTAGGGGAGATTCTCCCGCTCGGCGGGAGTCAGGAAGCCTCTGGCGGAATCTATGTATCCCTTCGAGAAAGACCGGAATATCTCCATGTTGAAGCCGACCTTTTCCGTGTGGGGGTCATCCTCGGCAACGAAGTTGGCCGCAGTGCGCAGGAAGTCGCCGAAGTCGGAGAAGACAAAACTCGGCATCACCGTGTCCAGGTCTATGACACAGAGCACGTTGCCGTCCGAGTCGAATAGCATATTGTTCACTTTTGTGTCGCAGTGGCAGACGCGCTTGGGGAGTTTCCCTTCGCGGTGCATACGCTCCGCCTTGCACATCTCGTGCTCATACTGGAGGATGTTTTTAACCATTGCCTGCACCTCGGGTCCAGCCATGCGTCCCGCCTTGTCGGCGTCCATAGCTTCCCGTAGCTGACGTGCGCGCAATTCCATGTTGTGGAAGTCAGGGATGGTCTCGCCCAGGGTGTCGGGGATGTCGGCCAGCATGGCTTCGAATCGACCGAATGCCTTTCCTGCGTAATACGAGTACTCCGGATCCACAGTCTCATAGGTCCTGGCACCTGCGATGAAGGCGGAAACCCTCCACCACTCGTTCTCGTTGGTCCACCATGTTTCGTCCGAACCTTTGCGGGGGATGAAATGCAGGACCTTACGGTCGATGTCTGTCTCGCCTGCGGCGGAGAGTTTGCCCCGGATGTGGCGTGTGACGGCTTCTATGTTATGCTGGAGGAGGGGGACGTCGCGGAAGATTGAGTTGTTGATGCGCTGAAGCACGTAGGCTTCGGCTCCGTCCGTTTCAATTTTGAAAGTGTCGTTGATCAGGCCGTTGCCCAGAGGATTGACGGACAATATCTTACCTTTAAGATCGAAATTGGAGGCAATGTCCCGAAGTTCCTGCTGTGTTTTCATTTGCGGTCTGTTTTATCCAGTGCGAAAATAGCAAAAAATGCAACATAATTCTTAAATTTGCATCTGTTCACTAAAACGTTTGCTTATGAACAAGCACATTCTGACCATCCTGTTGCTGCTTTGCAGCATATCGCTTTTTGCCGAAACCGAGATGGGCTCCCGCAAGGAGGAGCGCCGCGCACGCAGGGATTCCATCAAACTTGCCGAAAAGATTGGTGCCCACGCTTATCGCGGGACCATCAAGCTCGACGACATAATCCTGGATAACGACCAGCGTTCCCTGCTCCTGTCCAATATCGACGCTGTCGATTTCAATGCGGATTGGCAGAAGTATAATTCCCGCCGCAAATGGGGCAATGGCCTCGTAATAGGCGGATCCTGCTTAATGGGCGGCGGAGCTGTCGTTGGGGTAGCCGGTATGGGATACGCACTTGTAGGTATTCTAGTAACAGCCCTTACCCTTGGGTACGGCGACACGGACGATATCTTCAATACTGCCGCGACCCTCATGTTGGGTGGAGTTGTAGGCATGGCGGCAGGAGGAGTGGCTCTTGGAGTTGGCATTCCCATCAAGGCAAAGGCCAAGAAGAACATGAAGCGCATCTGCAACGGGTACAATAACGCCGTCGAGAAGGTCGATAAGGAGTTGATCTTCGGTTCCACTCCCAGCGGCGTAGGCCTCTCGTTCAGATTCTGACGATTCTCCCACACAGTTTGTGAAGATTTTTTTTGCAATTCTGCAAAAGAATCGTACCTTTGCAGTCCGCTTTTAAGGGCGGCTTGCAATATTGAGATGTGGTGTAATGGTAGCACTACAGATTCTGGCTCTGTCAGTGAGGGTTCGAATCCTTCCATCTCAACCATATTTTGAGAATCGTATTTCTCGAAACGGCGAGGTAGCTCAGCTGGTTAGAGCGTCGGATTCATAATCCGGAGGTCGTGG
>CAMHTE010000023.1 GCA_946187975.1 uncultured Bacteroidales bacterium
GAACTTTCAACTTTTCCCACTCACCACTAAACCCCGGGAATCTCAAATTCGGAACTTTAGGGATGTCATCTAATAGCCGGAACTTTGTGTTTTTAACCCAATTACATCATGGAACAAAACACAACATTCAGCGCTGTCGCCGCGCTTTGGAAGGCGGACAAGAAACAGTACGTCAAGAAATCAACCTACGCAGCTTACTGCCTGCTCATTCAGAGCCACCTGCTACCGGAACTAGGAAACAGGGAAAATGTCCAGGAAGAGGACGTGCAAGATCTTGTGAACCGGAAACTGGCCGCAGGCCTCAGCCAGAAAACAGTCCGGGATATTCTCGTGGTTCTCAAAATGATTCTCCGGTATGGTGCTAAACATGGCCTGACGCCGGCTCATCAGATTGATGTCATTTTCCCGACTGAGAGAGAAAAGAATGACGTTGAGGTACTTACATTGACGAATCAGCGTCAGCTGATGACCTATGTCAAGGAGCACTTTACCTTCCTCAACCTGGGCATTTTCATCTGCCTTAACGCCGGTCTTCGTATCGGCGAGGTTTGCGCTCTGCAGTGGGATGATATCGACGTAGCATCAGGCCTGATCCGAGTAAACAAGACCATCCAGCGCATCTACCTGGTGGACGGGGAGGAGAAGTACACCGAACTAATCGTGGACAAACCAAAGACCAAGAACTCCATCCGGGAGGTCCCTATGACGCGCGACCTGCTGGCCCTGGTCCGTCCACTGAAGAAGATTGTCCGCGGAGACTTCTACGTCCTGACCAACGCGGCTACGCCGACGGAGCCCCGCACATATCGCTGCTATTTCAATAAGCTCCAGCAGCAACTAGGCCTTCCAAGAATGCGGTTCCACGGTCTCCGGCACAGCTTCGCCACACGCTGTATCGAAAGCAAATGCGACTACAAGACCGTCAGCGTTCTCCTCGGTCATTCCAACATCAGCACCACCCTTAACCTCTACGTACACCCTAATCTGGAGCAGAAACGCAAGTGCATTGATTCTATGTGTAGATTGCTTAAGTAAGTGTTTGCGAAAGAATCAATAAAAAAGTAAATTTGCGAAACAACGATTTATACCACATCCGTTATGGCTAAAGAACCAGGTTACGTTTACATTCTCACAAATCCCAGTTTTCGCGAAGACTGGGTAAAGATCGGAAAGAGTTCCCGTCCCGTAGATGTTCGTTCTAAGGAACTAGACAATACTGCCGTACCTCTCCCATTTGAAATCTACGCGACGCTTAAAACCGAGAAGTATGACATAGTTGAGAAGAAGATTCACAAGGCCATTGACCGTCTGACAGACCTTCGTATCCGTCAGAACCGTGAATTCTTCAATATCAAGCCAGAACTTGCCCTCGAAATCTTCAAAGACGAAGCCATGATTCTGGACGATGCTGTTATCACTATGTATGAGAACAACCAGCCAATAGTTCCAATGGTGAACGACATGACGTTCCCAACAAAGCCAGCCGTCCAGCATCGTCCACGCTTTAAATTCAGTATGGTCAATATCCCCATTGGCGCCGAATTAACTTTTGTCCCTACAGGTGTCAAAGTCAGGGTGGCCAGCGATGATCAAATTGAGTATGAGGGACGTATTTACAAGCTTTCTCCTTTCGTCGGCACATTCATGCCCGTTGAGAAACGTAACGCCTCCGGTGCATATCAGGGAGCCAAATTCTTTACATATAAAGATGAAATTCTTGATAGTATCCGTACACGGATTGAATCCAATGAACAATAATGCAATAAGGTTGGCACCATCATTACAGTCTGCCGATACTAATCTATCAGTAACCAACGAATAATAAAGCATTATGGACTCTTTTAGTGTAAAGAAGCGAATCTATTCCAGCGCAAATAATACTATTTGCAGAATCAAAATAGTATTCATACCTTCGTGACGATGACTGCGCGTCAGTCAGCTGGGCCTGGGTGTCCCCGGTTGGAGAAGGATTCAGGCAACTGAATCTTTCTTTCATTTTAAGAACTCTATATTCGCAAATAAAGCCACCCTTCCGGATGGCTTTAATTATCTTATCGGATTCTTCTTCGTTTTTGACTTCGGTAGCGCTGGCAGCGTGACCTTGATCAAATTAGCCAGATAATCCCTATCATCCACGTCGCTGATGTAGAAGTAGTCCCTGGCACCGTTATAAGGGGGCCGCAGGATGACTTCCTTCAGCACTGCCCTGCCGGGTTCAGTTACCTTCACGTAGAGATTATTGTCGCAGATGAGGCCGAAGAGGATGCCGTTGCAATAGGCGCAATAGTCGCCCATCATCTTCCTGGCGGCAATTACACCGGCGCCGGAGCACTGGTCTATGATGTATTGCACGAAGTCCGGATTGCTGGCCATAGCTTACGTGGGCGTTAAACTAATTCTTTGTCCGGGTGAAGGTGAACATCATTGCCTGGCCTTCGGTTATTCTACATGTGGAATAGCCGCCATTCTTGAGCCTGCACTTGTAGATCGAGATGGGACCGGTCTGGACGTTCCAAAAATTGTTCTCTATAATCAGATTGTCGCGCGACTTGCTCTTAAGTTGATAACCATAGTTTATCAAGTCTGACTTCATCCAGTACCCGTCTTCACCGTACAAACGGAAACTGATTTCCGTGCAGACATGTGTCTTGTCATCGAACTCCATGGTAACGGGGCACTTCGGGAAATCATAGAAGACATGACCACCGTTATATGTAATGGGCGATACCTCGTAATCGGCCTCAATCTTTTCTTTCGTAAAGAAGCTCGCCCCGACATTATTTGCCAGGCACTCGAGCGTCAGCAGCTTATTCTGCATCTCCTGATGGGCTAAACTTATGCTGTCGGCACGCGCCCTTTCCCTGGCCAACCTGGCTTCTTCCTCCTGCCTGCGTTTAGCAGCCCTCTCCTGAGCGGCAAAATAATCGGACGGATCGTACGGCGGGATGTATGCAAAGGTTATTATTCTCTCCTCCGCAAATAAACCGTTGGTAGTATAACTGAACGTTATGTCGTAACGTTCATTCAGCTTTACCCAATAAGAAGACTCAATGACATAGGGTTCGGAATCTTTCAAAAGAATGTTACCGTTGTACCAGGCATTCAAGTCCGTACCCTTTACGGTTGCCCTGATCTTCCATTTGGAAAAACAGCTTCTGGCCGTACTGTCTTGGTATGCGACATCGAGGACCTCAAGGGTCAGGGTTTTCTTACCCTTTTTATCGATGCGGAATTCAGTCTTAAGGCCTGACTCCAAAACCGGGATTTCATTGGTTTGTGCAAACAATGAGACCCCGGAAAGTGTCAGACAAATGTATAGAAGACTCTTTTTCAATAGCTTATATCCTCTTCAAAATCTCCTCGGTCTGGGCCTCGTAGCCGGGTTTGCGAAGGAGGGCGAACATGTTCTTCTTGTAGGCCTCTACGCCGGGCTGGTTGAAGGGGTTGACGCCGAGGATGTAGGCCGAGATGCCGCAGGCGAACTCGAAGAAATAGAAGAGGGCGCCAAGGTTGTACTCGTCGATGCTCTCCACGGAGAGGTCGATCTGGGGCACGCCGCCGTCGATATGGGCGAGCTTGGTACCCAGGGCCGCCATAGCGTTGCAGTGCTCTACGTGCTGTCCGGAGAGGTAGTTGAGCTGGTCGAGGTTCTGGTCGTCGCTGCCGATCACAACGCTGCGATGGGCCTTCTCGACTCCGACCACGGTCTCGAACACAGTGCGGTCGCCGTCCTGGATGAACTGTCCCATGGAGTGCAGGTCGGTGGTGAAGTTGACGCTTGCGGGGAAGATTCCCTTGCCGTCCTTGCCTTCGGACTCGCCGTAGAGCTGCTTCCACCACTCGCCGAGATACTGGAACTTGGGATTGTAGCTTACCAGCACCTCCACCTTCTTACCGAGCTTGGAATAGATGAGGTTGCGCATTGCGGCGTACTGCACGGCTGCATTGCCCTCTCCCTTCTTGATGAGTTCCGCACGCTCATCGGCGGCACCCTTCAGCATGGCACGGACGTCGAATCCAGCAAGCACTATGGGCAGGAGTCCCACCGGGGTAAGCACGGAGAAACGGCCTCCCACGTTATCGGGAACAACGAAGGTACGGTATCCCTCCTGGGTGGAGAGGGTCTTGAGGGCGCCCTTGTGGGCGTCGGTGATAGCAACTATGCGGGAAGCGGCGCCCTTCTTGCCGTAGCGCTGCTCGAGATAGGCCTTGACCACACGGAAGGCAACGGCAGGCTCGGTGGTGGTACCGGACTTGGAAATAACCACGCAGGCAGCATTCTTCTGATAAACGAGGTCCATGAGTTCGGCAAGATAATCCTCACTGAGGTTGTTGCCGGCGAATACCACGCGGATGGCGTCCTTGCGGGGAACGAACTGATGCGAGAGGGCCTCGATGGCGCAACGGGCGCCGAGATAGCTGCCGCCGATGCCTATGACCACCGCAAGGTCAACGCCCTGCGACTTCCAATCGTCGCGAACTGCTTCGCAATCCTTGATAAGCGACTCGGGAGTATCCACGGGGAGGGTTTTCCATCCCAGGAAATCGTTCCCGGCGCCGGATTCGGCATCCAGCACGTCGAAGGCGTCAAGAGCCTTGGAAAGGTAGTTTTTGTAATCGGATTCCTTTACGAATGAGCCGCAGCCCGCGAGATTGATTTTGATCATATTCAGTGTTATTTTATCCGAACAAATGTACGAAAAAGTTGGTATATTTGTAACATGACACTCAAAAACATAACCGTCATCGCCGCAGCGGTACTGCTGGCCATGGCTTCCTGCAAAGGAAAGAACGATTTTCCGAAAATAGACCAACAGGGCAAGATTGCAATAGTGGCCCACCGCGGCTTCTGGAACTGCGAGGCGGCGGGCTTCGCCCAGAATTCAATAGCATCCCTCAAGGAGGCTCAGGCAGCCGGGCTCTGGGGCAGTGAATTCGACGTTCATATAACCACCGACGACGTAGTGCTGGTTTTCCACGACGACCTTGTCGACGGAGCCCGTATCGATACCTGCGAGGCCGCCCGCTTTGCGGAGCATCTTCTTCCTAACGGAGAGAAGATTCCCACCCTCGACGAATATCTTACCCAGGGCGCTGAATGCGCCTCCACCGTGCTCGTGCTCGAACTCAAGAAGGAGATCACCCCCGAGCGAGAGGATGTGCTGGTAGATAAATGCATAGAGGCCCTCAAGGCCCATGAGCTGCTCGACCCGACCCGCGTGGTGTTCATCAGCTTCAGCAAATACATGTGCGACCGCATCGCAAGGGAATATCCCGCCTTCGTGAACCAGTATCTGGACAAGGACTTCACCCCCGAGCAGCTTGCAGCCGACGGCATCAACGGCTTCGACTACAACCAAAAGGTAGTGCTTAAGGACAGCACAGTTGTGGAGCGCGCACACGGCCTCGGAATGTCCACCAATGTCTGGACTGTCAACAGCAAGAAGAAGATTGCCAAGATGATAGAATTCGGCATCGACGCAATCACCACCAACGAGCCTCTCCTCGTGAGGGAAATGCTCGGAGAGAAGGAGTTCAAGAACTGAACCGGCAATACATTGCAATAGACCTAAAGTCGTTCTACGCCTCCGTCGAGTGCGTGGAACGCGGTCTTGATCCCCTGAGCGCCAGACTCGTGGTGGCCGACCAGTCGCGTACCGATAAGACCATCTGCCTGGCGGTCTCCCCCGCCCTTAAGGCCTATGGCATAGGAGGAAGGCCCCGCCTCTTCGAGGTCGTACGCGCTGCCAAGCGCCTGGGAATAGACTATATCACGGCTCCTCCGAGGATGGGCCTGTATCTGAAAGTCAGCCGTCAGATAATCGACATCTACCTCAAATACGTATCCGCCGAGGACATGCACGTCTATTCGGTGGACGAGGTATTCATCGACGCTACCGACTACCTCCGCCTTTACCGCACCGACGCACACACGCTCGCAATGCGTATGATAAAGGACGTGCTCTCGCAAACCGGCATTACCGCCACCGCCGGAATAGGGACCAACCTGTATCTCGCGAAGATCGCGATGGATATAGAGGCCAAGCATTCCCCCGCCGACAGCGACGGAGTACGTATAGCCGAACTCGACGAGATGAGCTACCGCCGCAAATACTGGACTCATCAGCCCCTGACCGACTTCTGGCGCATAGGGAGAGGTACGGCGGCAAGGCTCGGGAGCGTTGGTATCTTCACCCTCGGCGACATCGCCCGCTGGTCGATGGACCCGGTGCACGAAGACCGTCTGTACAAACTCTTCGGTGTAAACGCCGAGCTGCTGATCGACCATGCCTGGGGCTGGGAACCGTGCACCATGGCCGACATCCACGCCTACAGACCCGAATCGCACAGCGTCAGCAACGGCCAGGTGCTCAAGGAGCCTTATCCTTTCGAAAAGGCAAGGACAGTGATGCTGGAAATGGTGGACAAAATGGCCCTGGACCTAGTGGAGCGCGGAGCCGTCACCGACCAGATAACGCTGTTTATCAACTACGACCCTAAAAGCCTGGAGCAGAGGCGTTATTCCGGCAGCATTGTAAGCGACTATTATGGACGCGCCGTGCCCAAGCCCGCCCACGGCAGTGCCAGGCTGGGACGATTCACATCATCCACCAGCATCATTACGGACGCTGCCGCGAGCCTTTTCGACAAGATAACGGACAAACGCCTGCTGATACGCAGGATAACCGTTTCCGCCTCGCATCTGGTGCCGGAGAATTCCGACGGGCTGGTAACGGGCGACCTCTTCGACAATCCGGAAGATTCGCTACGCGAACGCCGCCGTCAGGAGGCTATATTGAACATACGGCGTAAATTCGGCAACAACGCCATTCTCAAGGGCATGGACTTCGAGGAAGGCGCTACGGCCATCGAACGTAATAAACAGATAGGAGGACACAAGGCATGAACGAAGATATAATCGAACTCCCCCATCACGAACCCTCTTCGCGCCATCCCCGTATGAGCCCCCGCGACAGGGCGGCTCAGTTCGCTCCTTTCGCCGCCCTGGGCAGCCTCGACGACGCCGAAACCCTTGATTTATTCGAAGAATAACGTATATTTGTCGGGTCCAAACCTGATGAATATGAATAAATTCTCTTATAAAGCGCCCTCAGCGCAGGTGGTTGCGTTGGCTCAGGAACAGGTAATCTGCCTGTCCGGAAACAGCGGCACCGAATCGATAGGTGTGTCCGCAACAAGTTATTCCGATTCCGACTTCGTTTAAAAGGCTGCCCAAATGAAAGCAAGATTCATCCTCTGTGCAGCCGCGGCATGCATGTTTGCCGTCGTTTCCTGCACGAAAGAAGAAGTGGGATCATCACTCCTCGAAGATCCTGTACAGGAGCCTGAAGTGACGGTCCAGGATCCCGATGAGCCATCGGGCGAGATCGTCGTGTTCTCTGCATTCACAAAGGCGGTAACCCGTACGGAGCTTTCCGACAACGGTGATGACACCTACACCGTGCTTTGGAAGACCGGCGACCAGATTAACGTTAACGGCTCCGTGCTAACCCTCCAGACCGAGGACCAGCCCGCTGGATATGGTCCAGGCGAAACAAAGGGACAATTCTCCGGCCCGAATCCTTCTCCTGCAGGCTCCAGCCCGCTATACAAAGCTATCTACCCTGCCGGCCTGAGGGACCGTTGGGGTTACTACAATCTTCCATCGGAGCAGCCCTACGTAGCCGGAGGCATAGAGGCATTCCCGATGTACGCCGAATCGGACACCCAATCCCTTGAATTCCACAATCTCTGCGGTATTATCCAGCTGAACCTCAAGGGTGAGAAGAGCGTGAGCGCCGTCACCCTGAACGACACGGACGTGACTCCCAAGCCCATGAGCGGACGCTTTACTATAAGCAGCAACGCCGCCGTCCCTTCTACCGGCACCAACGGAACGGCGCTGATCTGCAGCACCCCCGTCGCTCTGAATACCTCGAGTTTTACGTCGTTCTTTATCACCGTTCCGGCCGCGTCATACGGCAAACTGCGTATCATCGTGGAAGCGTCGGACGGCACGACCTGCACCCTGACCGCCAACAAGGCCATAACGGTGGAGCGGAGCATGATTACTCCCATCAACATCTCCAGCCCCACTTTCCTGAACGAAACGTCGCAGATAACTTACACTACGACAAATACCACCAAGGTCAACAAATACGACGCCTCGGCAGACGCCTCCGTTTTCGGTGATGGCCTTACCGTTGTAAGTCACAACTATAATTCTGAGACCAGGACCGGTGTGATAACCTTCTCCGGAACTGTTACCACAATTGGTTATTACGCTTTTCGCAGCATCAGTAACCTCAAGACTGTGACCATCCCCAATACGGTTACGTCCATTGGTGAGAGAGGCTTTGGAGAATGCGGCAATCTTGAGAGCGTGAACTTCCCGCGTTCGCTGACCTACCTCGGCAAGCAGGCTTTCGTAAACTGTTCCAAATTCGTCCCCGGCGATATGTCCCATATCACCTATATAGGCGAAGAAGGTTTAATGAATGCAAATATCACCGGTACACTGACAATCTGGGACGGACTGGATCATATCGGCCTCAGGGCATTCAAATACGCGAAGTTTTCGGAAGTAGTGTTCGATCATACGCCTTCTGAACTCGACGGCTATATATTCGAATCCAGCGGTTCGCTTAATACCGTTGTTTTCAACGACGACATAGCCATTCCGGCAGGAATGTTCTCGGCTTGCCAATACATTAATTCCGTGACCTTCAATGCAGATGTTACCTCGATTTCAGAGAGGGCCTTCAGTTCCTGCAAAGCTCTTACCTCCCTTGAACTTCCCGAGAGTGTAACCAGCATAGGCGATTACGCGTTTTCGACCTGTACAAGCCTGAGTGCTATTGCTCTTCCGGCTGGCTTAACTACTCTTGGAGAACGCGTTTTTGAAAACTGCTCGGCACTGGCAAGTGTCACACTTCCCACGGGAGTCGGTTTCACTACCATCCCCATTTACACCTTTGACAGCTGCTCCAATCTCACAAGCATTTCCATCCCTTCGAACGTTACTAATATCAACAACTACGCTTTCCGCAACTGCGGTTTAACCACTATGCCGGAAGGCTGGGGAAGGAGCGGCATAACCTATGGTTCATATGTATTCAAGGGTTGCCCGATTACATCGGTCACCTTCCCGGATACCATGACCTCTATCAGTAACGACTTTTTCCGAACCCAGACCTCTCTGGAAACCGTTGTCTTAGGATCCGGTATCACCAGCATCGGGACCTACGCCTTCGAAGGATGCACCCATCTGAGTTCCGTTACGCTCAACAGCGGACTTGAGACCATAGGCGAGGCTGCATTCAAGAACTGCAGCGCCCTCAGCACGCTTTCCATACCAGCCACGGTGAGAACCATCTCCCAGAACGCTTTTGAAAGTTGCGGCCTGACATCCATCACCATGCCTGCATCTTCCGTCACTCAGATTGGCCCGAATGCGTTCAGAAGCTGTACATCTCTCGGATCTATCACCCTGCCCGAATCGTTGACCTCGCTGGGGATCTATGCATTCTACAACTGCACTTCGCTGAGTTCGGTCAGCTTCGGAGCGAATCCTACCATCACAACGATTCCCTCTTATTGCTTCAACGCATGCACAGCGCTTAATTCCATTACTCTTCCGTCGTCGATGACAACGCTGCAGAACAATGCCTTCGACGGCTGCACTTCCCTGGCAACGGTAGTATTCCCCACGAATCCTTCGTTCACCACAATTCCACAGGGCTGCTTCCAGAACTGCACGTCGCTCACTACGGCGAATATTCCATCCAATATAACCACGATCGTTTACGAGGCATTCAAGAATTGCGGATTTACCACGCCTCCTTCGGGCTGGGAACGCAACGGAATCACATACACCGGAGGGAATAGCGCATCTGTTTTCATGGGTTGCCCGATTACTTCGATAACCTTCCCTGACAACTGGACATCCATACCAAATTACTTCTGCGTAGGCTGGAATGTTCTTGAGGAAGTTCATTTCGGTTCCGGCGTCACCACAATTGGAAATAATGCCTTCCAGGGCTGTGCATCGCTTACCGACGGAAGCAAAATTGACGTATCGCAGATTACCAATTTTGGAGGAAGATGCTTCTATAAATCCTGTCTTACATCTCTACCCGCCGGAATCAACCGGAGCGGACTGACTATTGGAGAAGGAATCTTCATGGATGCAGCGGCGTTGACGGCAGCTGATCTGTCCAACTGGAACGAAACGCCCTACCAGTGCTTCCGTGGATGTACGAATCTCGCAAGCGTCGATCTATCGGGCTTGACGACCATGGGTGGTTACGCCTTTGTGTCCTGCTCGAATCTCGCTACTGTTGTGCTCGGTAGCTCACTGACGACAATTGGTGGTGACTGCTTCAACGGCTGCTACTCCGTGGATATCACTATCCATGCGGAGACTCCTCCTTCCGTAGGGCGCCTGATCTATTCCTGGAGCAACTTTGTACCGACCATCCACGTCCCTGCCGGTTCAGTCGAAACATACAAGAACACTTCGCCCTGGAGCAATTACGCCGAGAGCATATTTGCGATTCCGTAATAGTTCCCGGAGGAATACACACAAAAAAAGCGGCGTCCGTTCGGGCGTCGCTTTTGGTTTGTCTTGGCTCCAGGACTAGAAGCTGTAGTACAGTCCGCAGAGGATGTTGTTGCCGGAAACTCCAAGGCCAAAGCCATCGAGAATACCGGGGGCTCCGTCTTCGTTGCTGCCGAATCCGAGGTAACCGACATGGGTCACGAACGAAAGCTGCTCGTTAATGGGAATGGCGAAGCCGGGACGGATGACAAGCTCGAATCCGGTTGCGGAAGTATCCCACACCTTGTTCTTGTAGCTGCTGATGGCGATTCCACCGTCAACGAAGAGCTTCAGGGGCTCGAAATCCATTGCATTCCAACGGATGTAAGGAGTGATGGTGAACTGGGTGTAGAAATCCTTCTGAGTGTCGAAATCGAGGACTGCGCCGACGGAGAAGGTCTCGTTAAGGGCGTAACCGGCCTCAGGAGCGAATTCGAAAGCAGTAGTAGCGTCGTTGGTCTGGAAACTCAGGGATCCACCTACGTAGAACTGCGCGTTTGCAGCAATGCAGAGCGTTGCGGCAACGATGAGAGCAAATACTTTTTTCATGGTGTTTGGTTAATAAGTTTAATGGTGCAAATATACTAATTTTTCATCGATTCAACCCAGCGGGCTATCAACTCCACCCTCTTAGCCATCACCTTATAGTCCAGGGAATCGTATGTATCCGTGCTCCTGTTGGTGTCGAGGGTGATGCCCGAAGTGAACATTACGCAGGGTATCCTTTTCTCGAGAAAAGGCTTGTGATCGCCCGTACGGCGATAGAAAAGATCCGTGAACGAGCGGCTGCGGTAGTAGTCGTAATAAAGATGAAGTCCCAGGCCCGAATTACAGCGATCCAAAGTCCTGGCATGGACCTCTCCCCCGAGGGCGATGAGATAATCCCGCCAGTAGGGATCTACGGGAGAACTCGTGGCGCCGATAATATCCAGATTGATTACCATGCGGATGCGTCTCCCCTTGAAGGACTCGCAGAGGGCCGCTGCCCCGGCGGAATTGGCATTGTGCCCATCGAGTGCCACCAGAAGTACGTCCTTGCGGCCGGAAAGCCTTTCGGCGAGCGCCAGAAGTGCGGCTACGCCGGAAGCGTTGCTGTCTGCTCCGGGATAAAACCTGTCGCCGGTCCTGCCGAGACCGTCGTAATAAGCCATGATCACTATGGTCCCGTACCCGCTGCCGGACGGAAGTTTATCCCCCGAATATGCGATGATATTATGCCCGACTACTCCGGTGGCCGTTTCGAAAGGCTGGACGGAAGAGGAAAGACCGCACTCCGCGAAGCGCCTCAAAATGTAAGCGGCAGCCTCGACTCCCCCGCGGGTGCCTGTCCTGCGTCCGGCGCAGAGAGTATCGGAAAGGAATTCCACATCGCCCAAAAGCACATCCTGACGTACGCGCAGGGTGTCGGATGCGCCGCTTGCGGCGGTATAAGCCGCGGCGGCAAGCAGGAGGACTGAAAATATTTTTCGCACAAAATCCATTCCGGGCACAATAAATGCTATCTTTGTGGAATCGAGGATACAAATGTAATGAAAAAGTTCATCCTTTCATTAATATCCGTACTCTTACTGGCGTCAAATGCTTCGGCCCAGTACGACAGGGATGTCTTTTTCTATCGCGGCAGGAACGCTCTTTCCGACGGAAAATACGCCCTCGCCATCGAGAACTTCAATATCCTCGCAAGGCTGGATACTGCCGACTACTGGAACTTCTTCTTCCGCGGAATAGCAAAATACAACCTCGGCGACATCCGCGGAGCCCAGCAGGACTTCGACCGCTCCGTGAGGCTCAACCCCATCTTTACAAACGGCTATCATTACAGGGCCATCACCAAGAGCCGCCAGGGCCAGTACGAAGACGGGCTGAAGGACTTCGAGAAGGCAATCAGCCTGAGGCCGGGATTCATAGGGCTTTATTACAGTCGCGGAGTAACCTACTTCCTGGCACAGCGCTTCGAGGAGTCGCTCGCCGACTTCGACCGCTTCATACGCAAGGAACCCAAGGATCCGGGGGCATATCTGAACCGCGGAGCCTGCCATCTCTTCCTGAAAGATACCACACGCGCCTTCGAAGACTATAATAAGGCCATCAGCCTCGACCGCTTCGAGCCGGAGGGATATATACGCCGCGGACGCCTCTACGCCAGCCAGGAAAAGTACTCCGAGGCCATCGAGGACCTCGACCATGCCATCAGCCTCGATACCGCAAGCACCTTTGCATACTTCAACAGGGCCCTGCTGCTGGCCGAGACCGACAATCTGCAGGGAGCCATGGCGGACCTCGGCAAAGTGCTGGAAAGCGAACCAGACAATGCCCTCACCCTATACAACAGGAGCCTTCTGTACGCCCAGGTAGGAGATTATCCTTCCGCACTGGAAGATATGGACCGCGTGATTGCCATCAACTCCGGCAACGTGCTGGCCTACTTCAACAGGGCGGGATACTTCGTGGAGATGGAACGTTGGCAGGATGCGCTGGAAGACTACAATATGGCGATAGCCCTCTATCCGGACTTTGCCAAGGCATATATGAACCGCGCCTACGTGGAGAACCGTATGGGGCGCCAGAAGGCCTCCAAGGCCGACTATCAGATCGCCCGGCGCAAAGTAGCGGAATATGAGGCCAAGAATGCCGCAGGCACCGCCTCCTTTGCCGATACCACCAAGAAATACAGTTCGCTGCTTGCCCTGGACGCCGACTTCGCAAAGAAGGGCTTCGACAACGAACTGCTCCAGCACCGCGACATCGACATACGTCTGAAGCCACTGTATAAGTTCCGCCTGTCGCAGAAAAGTGCCGGTGAGTCGAGCAGTCTCGCGGGCAGCTACGAGAACCCGCTCATCGAGCGCTTCAGCTCCTCGGTGCCCATCCCCGTCACCGTCAGCAATTCCGACAGCCTGCAGGGTCCCAAGCTGAGGCGCAGCATAGAAAGTATACTTTACGGCGATACCAGTTCGGGCGCAGGAAAGGGCTCTCTGACAGCCTCCGAGATAGCATTCGTAAAGGGCATGAACGACGTGCAGAACAGGCAGTACAATAGCGCCCTGAACGAGTTCGACAAGGCCGTTTCGCTTGCACAGGACGATGCCTCAAAAGACCGATACGCACGCTTCTACAAGGCATTCTACCTCATGAACCGCGGAGTGCTCAGGGCCGAGATGATAGACTTTATCGCCAGTATGGAGAGCAACGTCCAGACCCTTACCATGGACGACAAGGGAGCAACCCGTGCGAGGGTAAGCGACCGCTCCGACCGCAGCTACGACTATTCAGAGGCTATCGCCGACATAGCCGAGGCCATCAGGATACTTCCGGATATCCCCTATCTCTACTTCAACCTGGGCAACCTGCACTGCCTGTCGTCGCAGATGGTGGAGGCCATTGAGAATTACGACGCAGCCATTCGTCTGCATCCCAACATGGGAGACGCCTACTTCAACCGCGGGCTTGCTCTTATCTTCCTGAAAGACAAGGAGAAAGGCTGCATCGACCTCTCCCGCGCAGGTGAACTGGGAGTAGCCGACGCATACAGCGTAATCACCAAATATTGCAAGGAGAATGATTAAGCCAGGCTCCTTCGTTTTCAAATCTTTCTCGAGCGGCAGCTGCGGCAACTGCTACCTTCTTCATAACGGCGTGCACGGCATCCTGATCGATGCCGGGGTCAGCGTACGCACGCTCAAATCGGAACTTCTGAAAGAAGGCCTGGGCGTGGATTCTCTTCTGGCAGTTTTGGTCACTCACGACCATATGGACCACATACGCAACCTGGGATCGTTCTGCAAAAGGCTGGGCATCCCGGTCTGGATGACCCCTACCCTCAGCACTTCCCTCGCAACCCACTGGGTATCGGGAGGATGGCTGAAAAACGTCCTGCACAAGCTTCAGGAAGGGGTCAACGGAATCGTGCCCGGAAGCGTCAGCGCCAGATACTTCGTGGTGCCTCACGACGCATCGGAAACGGTGGGCTATAGCATAGACTTCGACGGACGCAACTTCGTGATAATGACCGACGTGGGACGCATGACCGACGAGGCCCTGGCCCTTGCCGGAAAGGCCGAAACGGTAGTGGTAGAAGCCAATTACGACCTCGAAATGCTGCTGAACGGGCCCTATCCGCAACTGCTCAAGGACCGCATACGGAGCGGCAACGGCCACCTCTCCAACGACGAGTGCGCCGCCGCGGTGAAGGCTTTCCTGCACCCGGGGCTGCGGAACGTCTTCCTCTGCCACCTCAGCGAGAACAACAACACTCCACAGGCTGCCCTGGATGCGGTTTCTAAGGTTCTGGACGGAAGCGGAGTGCGTCTCATCGCCCTCCCCAGAAGGAGCCCTTCCCCACTCTACTTCCTCTGAGGCGCACCTTTGGTGCGATATTCAGGATATTTGTTTATCTTTGCATGTTATGCGAGATTTTCGGAACATGCTCGTACGGTACGCCAGTCCGTACGCCAAATATGTGGGAGGCTCCGTGCTGATGAACATACTCAGCGCCGTCTTCAATATCTTCTCCTTCACACTCATAATCCCCATCCTGAATATTGTCTTCCAGCTGGAAGAGAAGACTTATGAGTTCATTCCCTGGGACGCAGCCGTCTCGTTCAAGGAGAAGATTATCAACAACGGATATTGGTTCGTGGGCCAGTACATGGCCGATCACGGCGCAGTTGCCACCCTCTTTACCCTGGCGGCCTTCATGATAGTGATGACCCTGCTCAAGACCTCGTGCTACTTCGGGTCCACTGCAGTGCTCGTCCCCATGCGTACCGGCATACTCAAGGACCTGCGCATGCAGATCTATAACAAGATACTCGCACTCCCCCTCGGTTTCTTCTCGCAGGAACGCAAGGGAGACATCATAGCCCGAATGAGCGGCGACGTGCAGGAAGTGGAATACTCCATCACCAGTTCCATCGAGATGCTCATCAAGAACCCCATCCTAATAATCTTCTATGTGGGGACGCTCATATTCATCTCGTGGAAGCTCACCCTCTTCGTGCTGATCTTCGCCCCCGTGATGATATGGCTGATGGGCGTGATAGGACGTAACCTCAAGAAGCGCTCGACCGAGGCCCAGGCACTCTGGAGCGACGTTATGAGCCAGGTAGAGGAAACCCTCAGCGGACTCCGCATAGTGAAGGCCTTCCTCGCGGAACGCAAGATGAGCAGCCGCTTCGAAAAGGTCACCGGGGCAATGCGCCGCAAGAACAGCCGCGTTTCCACCCGTCAGGCACTTGCACACCCTGTGAGTGAGTTCCTGGGCACCGTGATGATCTGCATAGTCCTCTGCTTCGGCGGAAGCCTCATCATCACCGGCACCTCGTTCATCGACGCTCCCACCTTCATCTTCTTCATGGTAATCCTTTACAGCGTCATACAGCCCATCAAGGACCTCTCCAAGGCCGCTTACAGCATCCCCAAGGGACTCGCCTCGATGGAGCGTGTGGACAGGATACTCGGAGCGCAGAACACCATCCTGGAGGCTGAGGACGCGGTTGACATAGATTCCTTCAAGGACTGCATCTCCTTCAAGCATGTCAACTTCAGCTACGAGTCGGGCCGCGAGGTACTGCACGACATCAGCTTCGACATCCACAAGGGTCAGACAGTGGCTATCGTGGGTGCATCCGGAGGCGGAAAATCCACCCTTGTGGACCTTATTCCCCGCTTCTACGACCCCGACAGCGGCAGCATTACCATCGACGGAATCGACATTCGCAAGATACGCATCTCAAGCCTGCGCAGCCTGATGGGCAATGTGAACCAGGACCCCATCCTCTTCAACGACACCGTGTTTGCAAACATAGCATTCGGAGTGGAGGGAGCTACGCTCGAGCAGGTGGAAGAAGCCGCCCGCATAGCCAATGCGGCTGAGTTCATAAACGAGAAACCGGAGGGCTACGAATCCAACGTGGGAGACCGTGGATGCAAGCTCAGCGGAGGCCAGAGGCAGCGCGTGAGCATTGCCAGGGCCATACTCAAGAACCCGCCCATCCTGATTCTGGACGAAGCTACCGCTGCCCTCGATACCGAGAGCGAGCGCGCGGTTCAGGAGGCCCTCGACCGCCTGATGAACAACCGCACCACCATCGCCATAGCACACCGCCTGAGCACTATCAAGGACGCAGACGAGATTATAGTGATAGACGAAGGCCGCATAGTCGAGCGCGGACGCCACGACGAACTGCTGGCCCTTAACGGATACTACCGCAAATTGCACGACATGCAGGCCCTGTAAGCGATGACCACTCCCAAGACCATACTTGCCAGGATACTTTTCCTGCTTTACATAGGACTCATCGCCCTGCTGTGCTTCATGCATGTGGACAGGATGCCCGACGTGCAGAAGACGCTCTTCGGCCTTCCGACCGACAAGATAGTGCACTTCGTGATGTTCCTACCCTTCCCCATCCTCGCATATCTGGCCTACGACCATCTTACCAACAAGGTATGGAGGGCGGCGGTGTTCGCGGTGCTCAACTTCTGCTTCGGCGCTATTCTTGCGGTAATTACCGAATACGTACAGGGTTACCTGCCGTACAGGACCAAGGACATGAACGACCTCAAGGCCGACCTCTACGCCCTTGCGATATGCGCCGCCTTCGTATTTATAATAGACGCGACACACATTAAACGACGCAAGAACTGATATGCGCAGGCTGTTGTGTTCATTGCTGCTGATAGTTTCCTGCACGGCGCTTTCCGCCCAGCAGCATCTCCTCGACGCCTTCAAACCCGTATGCGATACAATGACAGTGCTCGCACGGGAACACTTCGGAGTAAAAGCCTACGTGCGGCTCGAGAAGGCCATGAAGCGCAGCGGAACCCTGGACCTTTACTTCTCCAACACCCTCAGCGACTTCCCTTGGCGCAAGGACGACGCCGCATGGTTCAAGAAGATCCTGCGCCGCTTCTGGCCGGAAGAAGCCTCTGATTGGAGACCAGGGGAAATATTCTGCAAGAGCACTCCCCTCGAAGATTTGCTGACTCCCCATCCAGGCAACGACGGCCGACCTGCAAACATCTCCTATAAGGCTCCCTCTTCAGGAAAAACCGAGCCTTTTATAACTCAGGAAGGTGCTAAAAAGTTCCCTAAAGGCCTCTCCGGCAGGCATATAGCCCTCTGGCAGAGCCACGGCAGGTATTACGACGAGGGTGCCGGCGAATGGAGCTGGCAGCGTTCCCCCAACTGGCGCACCACGGAAGACCTTTATACCCAGGGATACGTTCTGCCCTTCCTCATTCCCATGCTCGAAAGGGCCGGTGCCTATGTTATGACTCCCCGCGAGAGGGATACCGACGTCAGGGAGATAATCTGCGACAACGACCGTCACTTCGACTCCCCAGGCGCTCCCGTGAGGGTATTCGGTTCGTACAACGAGACCGGGGCATGGTCCAATGCCGGAAGCGGTTTTGCAGATAAATGCGAGTTTTATACCGGAGAGGACAATCCATTTACGATGGGAACCGTCCGAAAGGCAAACTCCAATCCCGGAAAGATTACGGCCACCGCCAGATGGAAGCCGGGCCTTTCCGCTCCCGCAACACTCTCGGTTTACATATCCTACGCCAGCCTCGAGAACAGCAGCACACGCGCCCGTTATACGGTGCATCACCGCGGAGGAAAGAGCATATTCATAGTAAACCAGCGCCTCGGAGGAGGCACCTGGATATATTTGGGCACCTTTGACCTGGACAAAGATTCATACGTAACCCTCGACAACGGGGCGCCCAAAGCCCAGCGCGGAAACGTGGTCACTGCCGATGCGGTCAAGTTCGGCGGCGGAATGGGCAAGATCGCCCGCGGTCCCGAAGGAGCCGACAGCCTCCAGTGCATCTCCGGAATGCCGTCCTACCTCGAAGGGGCCCGCTACTGGATGCAATGGGCCGGAGTTCCTGCTGATGTCTACAGGCAGTGGGAGACCGACTATACCTGCGATTACGCATCGCGCGGCGCATGGGTAAAGATGGTGAAGGGCGACAAAGGCATTCCCGTCGACCTTTCCCTCGCCTTCCATACCGACGCGGGAGTAACTCCCAACGACAGCATTGTGGGAACCCTCGCGATTTATACCCTCAAGGCCGACGGCAGCCGCAAATTCAAGAACGGAGGCGACCGTATGGCCTGCAGGGTGCTCTGCGACTTCATTCAGACCCAGATAGTGGAGGACCTGCGCGCAGACTACGACTCCCTCTGGAGCAGGCGTCAGGTCTGGGACAGGTCGTATTCCGAATCGCGCACTACCGACGTGCCGGGCATGCTCCTGGAACTTCTCAGCCACCAGAACTTCGCCGACATGAAGTTCGGACTCGATCCCCGTTACCGCTTCGACGTCTGCAGGGCCATTTACAAGGGCATGCTCAAGTTTATAGCGGCCTATAACGGTAATTCCTATACCGTGGCTCCCCTGCCCGTCAGTTCGTTCGCAGCGAGGCTTGAGGGCGCAAAGGCCGTACTCAGCTGGGAGGCAGTCTCCGATCCGCTGGAACCCACGGCTGAGCCGGGCGGATACATAGTTTACACCCGCAAGGACGACGGTGCCTTCGATTCCGGCCGTGAGGTCAAGGGCTGCAGTTATGAGGCGGATCTTGAAGCCGGGCACATTTATTCCTTCCGGGTGGAGGCATTCAATGCCGGAGGACGCAGTTTCCCCTCCGAGGTGCTGTGCGTGGCCAATGCCGGGGGCGATGCAAAGAAAGTGCTGATAGTCAACAATTTCGACAGGATAGCAGCCCCTTCGTGGTTCGATTCTCCCCAATACGGCGGATTCGACGGCGACATGGATTCGGGTGTTCCCTACGTAAAGGACATCACCTACGCCGGCGAGAGCTATGAATATCGTCGCGACCGCCGCTGGGCCGGCAACAGTTCCCCGGGATTCGGCGCCTGCGAAACCTCCAGCGCCGGACTGCAGATAGCCGGAAACACCTTCGACTTCGCGTCAGTCCACGCAAAGCATCTTCTTGCCCTTGGATATTCCGTTTCTTCGAGCAGCCGCGGCGCCTTCGAAAAGGACGGTTCCGCCGGGTACGAAGCCATAGACATCATCTGCGGCAAGCAGATATCAACCCTCACCGGAACGGCCGAAAAGGGCGTTCGCTACAGGGTCTTCCCCGAGGCTTTCAGACAGGCTATCGCCGGGGCCGCGGAAAACGGTTGCAACATACTTATTTCCGGCGCATACATAGCCACGGACGCCTGGGACAGCGTCTATCCCATAGAGGACGACGGTTATGCCGGAGAGGCCCGCGATTTCATTCGCAAAACCCTCGGTTACAAATGGATAACCTCCCGTGGCAGCAAGGACGGGCAGGTAATTCTTTCCGACGGAACTTCCATAGAGTTCAGCCACAGCCTGAATCCCGATATCTACTGTGTGGAGACCGCCGGAGCCATCAGGCCCGACAGTGCCAAGGGACAGATCCACGCCCGCTACGGCAACCGCCTGGGGGCCGCAGTATTCAGCAGTTTCCCCGACTATAAGGTGGCCGCATGGAGTTTTCCGCTTGAGACCATCCTGGACGATGCCTCCATGGCCCGGGCTTTCAAAGACAGTTTCGAATTCTTTAACAATAAATAAGATGATTAACCACAAACTGATACTAGCCCTGGCTGGCGCGCTCGCGGCCATTGCTGCATACGGACAGAAACCAGACTGGCAGACCTGGGAAAAAGGCCCGAAATGGCTGGAAAATACGGTAATCTATCAGATTTACCCTTCCTCCTTCAAGGATTCCGATGGCAACGGCATAGGCGACATCCCCGGCGTACTCTCACGGATGGATTACATCCAGAGCCTCGGTGTCGGAGCGATCTGGTTCAATCCCCTCTTCGTATCCGGCTGGATAGACGGAGGATACGACATCCTGGACTACTACAAGGTGGACCCGCGCTTCGGCACAAATACCGACCTTGTCAAGCTGATTGAAGACGCTCACAAGCGCGGCATAAAGGTTCTGCTGGACCTCGTTCCCGGCCATACATCCTTTAAGCATCCCTGGTTCCTCCAGTCGATGGAAGCGGACACCAACCAGCATTACAGCGACTACTTCATCTGGAGCGACCGCCTTCCGGACGAGAAGGCCGAAAAGGATCTCAAACAGATGCTGGAATCGGACAATGTCATGCAGCACACCACCGGCAAATGGATGGTAAGCGACGCACCGAGGGCCAAATACTACTACAAGAACTTCTACGCCGTGCAGCCGGCCCTGAATTTCGGCTATGCCAACCCCGATCCTTCGCATCCCTGGGAACAGAGCGTGGACGCTCCCGGGCCGCGTGCCGTGAAGCAGGAACTGAAGGACATCATGTCGTTCTGGTTCGACAAGGGCGTTGACGGTTTCCGTGTGGACATGGCTGGAAGCCTCGTCAAGAACGACACCGACAAGCAGGAAACAATGAAACTCTGGCGAGGGATGCGCGAATGGATGGACGCCAACTACCCGGACAGGGTGCTGATGGCTGAATGGAACGACCCCGAAGTATGCCTGGCAGGAGGATTCAATATCGACATGGACCTTATTTCTACCCGCGCGGACTGCCGCTTGCTATACTTCGACCGCAAACACCAGGCTGACGGAGGCTGCTACTTCTCGCCGGACGGCGGAAAGCCTTCGGTAAAGGACCTTTACGGAAATCCCTGGCCGGAAAATAAGATAGACCGCAACACCACCCCGGAGCAGATGCTGGACATCTATTACAAGCACTTTACGCATCGCAGCGAGGCCACCTCTGGGCTGGGATACTACGCCACCATCAGCGGAAACCACGACCACCTGAGACTGAATACGGGAAAACGCAACACTCCGGAGCAGCTCAAGGTCATGCTCGGGTTCGTGCTCTCGATGCCTCTCCCCATACTCTACTACGGCGACGAGATTGGCCTGCGTTCGCTCGCGGACCTTCCCAACGTGGAAGGTGCCAACCACAACGGCAAGGAACGTGCGGGCGGCAGGACCCCCATGCAGTGGGACGGAAGCCGCAACGCCGGATTCAGCGATGCTCCGGAAGAAAAGCTCTACCTGCCCGTGTGCCCCGAATGGACTCCTGCCACCTCCCTTCCCCTCTATCTTGAATGGAAACGCTCCGGAGGAAAGCCCGTTGCAGGGGGTGCGATTACCGTTGAGAGCCAGGACCACGACCCGCAGTCCCTCCTGAACTGGGTGCGGGCCCTCATAGCCTTACGCAAAGACACTCCCGCATTCTGGGGCGACGGCAGTTTCGAGCCGGTAAGGGCCGCAGGTCATGCCTATCCAATGACCTTCATACGTAGCGACGGACAGTCCGCCTACCTCGTGGCCCTGAACCCTACGGCGGCCAGGCAGAAGGTTGTGCTCGACATTGCGGACAGGTTCGGTGCAGGACAGCCTGCCACAGCACTCTGCAGCGGTAAAGCCGTCGCAAAGAAGACTTCCAAAGGAATCAGCCTCGACATGAGGCCGTTCTCCGCACTCATTACGAAAATAAAATAAACCAAAGATATGGCTGAACAAAAATACAGGATAGAATCCGACCTTCTGGGCGAACTCAAAGTGCCTGCAGACGCCTACTACGGCGTTCAGACTCAGCGCGCCCTTCAGAATTACAGGATCAGTTGCACGCACATGAGCGACTATCCGGAGTATATCATTTCCATAGCCTACGTCAAATGGGCCGCAGCCAGCGCCAACGCCGAACTCGGAGTGCTGGACAAAACCATCGCCGACGCCATCTGCAAGGCATGCAAGGAGATAGTGGAAGGGGCCCTTCACGACCAGTTCCCCGTCGATATGATGCAGGGAGGAGCCGGAACCTCGGTCAACATGAACGCCAACGAGGTTATTGCCAACCGTGCGCTCGAGATCATGGGCCACAAGAAGGGCGAATACCAGTACTGCTCCCCCAACGACCACGTAAACTGCGCCCAATCGACAAACGACGCATATCCCACCGCCTTCCGCTATACCTTCGTACGTATGAACAGGCAGCTGGTGGATGCGCTCGAGAAGCTGATCGCAGCCTTCCGTGCCAAGGGAGAAGAATTCAAGGATATCATCAAGATGGGCCGTACCCAGCTCCAGGACGCAGTGCCCATGACCGCCGGGCAGGAATTCACCGCCTTCGCGGACAATCTTGAGGAAGAGATAGCCAACCTCGAACGCAACGTGGTACTGCTGA